>JAYUZC010000400.1:0-3397 GCA_043752045.1 Bacteroidota bacterium
CGCGCAGTTTCATCTATGACTGCTTTCATCGAACGGGTAATTCTATCGGCATAGAATATGACAAGCCCCTCGACGTTACGCGCGGCTCTGCCTGATGTCTGCATGAGTGCTTTCTCGCTACGCAAGAATCCTTCTTTATCTGCATCGATAATTGCTACGAGCGACACCTCCGGCATATCAAGCCCTTCGCGGAGCAAGTTTACGCCCACGAGTACATCGAATACGCCCAGACGCAAGTCGCGAATGATCTCCACTCGCTCGAGCGCATCAATCTCCGAATGTAAGTATCTGACTCTAACTCCTACCTTATTATAATAATCGGCAAGGTCTTCTGACATCCGCTTGGTGAGTGTCGTCACGAGAATGCGCTCGTTCTTCGCCACACGTTTGCGAATCTCTTCGAGCAGGTCATCTATCTGATTTTTGATCGGGCGAACTTCTATCTGCGGGTCAAGCAAACCTGTCGGGCGGATGATCTGCTCAACAACCACACCCTTCGCATCGGCTACTTCATAATCATCAGGCGTTGCGCTGACATAGACTATCTGGTCAACCATCTTCTCGAACTCATCGAAGTTGAGCGGACGGTTATCGAGTGCGCTCGGCAGACGGAAGCCATGCTCGACGAGGGTTGTCTTGCGCGCCCTGTCACCGGCAAACATCCCGCGTACTTGCGGAAGCGTTTGATGCGATTCATCTACGATGAGCAAGAAATCATCGGGGAAGTAATCGAGCAGAACTGACGGCCTCTCGCCGGGCTTACGTCCTGCGAGATGGCGCGAATAATTCTCAATACCCGAGCAGTACCCAAGCTCTTTCATCATCTCGATGTCAAGCCGTGTGCGCTGCTCGATGCGCTGCGCTTCTAATAACTTTCCTTGCTTACGGAAATAAGATAGCCGCTCTTCAAGCTCTGCCTCTATTGCAACGATTGCTCGCTCAAGCTGTGGACCAGTCGTCAGGAAGTGTTTGGCGGGATAGATATATGCGCGGTCTGTCTCGGCGATCACTTTGCCGCGGACACGCTCGATGAGCGATATCTTCTCTAACTCATCGCCGAAGAACTCGAAACGGAAGCCGTGGTCATCTTCTTGTGCAGGGATAACATCAACAACATCACCGCGAACGCGGAATGCGCCGCGCTGAAACTCGACATCGTTGCGAACATAATGTATCTGATGCAAGGCGCGCATGAACTCGTTGCGCTTGACCACATCGCCGACTTTCACCCGTATCATCTGCTTTGCATATTCATCCGGCGCGCCTATACCATAGATACACGACACCGATGCTATGATGATAACATCACTGCGCTCTTCCAAGAGCGCTGTGGTTGCTTTCAGGCGGAGGCGGTCTATCTCTTCATTGATCGAAAGGTCTTTCTCGATGAACGTATCTGTTGCGGGGAGGTACGCTTCGGGCTGATAGTAATCGTAGTACGAGATAAAGAACTCGACGGCATTATTCGGGAAGAACGACTTGAACTCGCTATAAAGCTGTGCGGCAAGCGTCTTGTTATGGCTAATGACAAGCGTCGGTTTGCCGTACTTCGCGATGACATTACTCATCGTGAACGTCTTGCCCGAACCCGTCACGCCCAGGAGGACCTGCGCTCTGTCTTTACGATCAATACCCTCGATAAGCTGCTTTATCGCCTCCGGCTGATCGCCCGAAGGTTTGTATTCTGAAACCAATTGAAATTCCATCAATCCTATAAATCCCAATAATCCCAGTGTAACAGGAAAGCACCTATAGTGTGGTTCCGAATTCCTCTGATATCTTTAGACACAGCAATGCTTCAATTCATTATTTTTCAAAATTGCGTATTTTTGCACCTTGACTCCAAAGCAATTTATTGATTCAGTTGAGAAGCACAAATACAAGCGTTTGTGAAAGCCCGGATATCTATAATCCATGAGACACCCGACCAATCAGGCAAGAAGCTCAACGCAACGTTTCGCTGACCCGACGGTGTGTACTTCAAACTATTTTACTATGCAGGGAAGTTATAAAGTCCGTTAATACCTTACTACTTTCACCATTTCTCTTCTTCCTTCGCCTGTGACGCTTAAGAAATATATTCCGGTCGGGGCAAGTGTATTTGTTAGAGTCAAACCGTCCCAATAATATCTCTTCGCGCCGAAGGAAAAGTGTTCGTCGGCAAGAAGAGCTATCTCTCGCCCGGTTAGATCATAAAGAGCGATACGGTATTTTCCGGCTTTTGCGATGAACAGATCGAATACCGCCGATTCAGTTCGTTGTGTGGGGTTCTTTTCAATGGTAATGAGGAAGTTACGATCTTTGAGAATGTCAGTCACTCCGGTTTCAACGAATTTTACCGTTGTGTCATAACTCTCACTGATCATCCCTTCGATAAGACATGTTGATGTTTCAGAACTTAGATCAGGGATATACGGCCAACCCGACGAGTGTACTTTCCAAAAGACGCTTGGCATTGCAGTACCGCCAACAACATTTTGATCTTGATCTTCTTTAAAGCGAATCTGCTTTTGTCCGTTAATAACGGCAGTACCAGTGATTGTAACATAATGCCCATTTGTTCTCTCTAGGTTTTGATCCCAATATCCAACGAACATTTCAACATCCTCACTATCTTGCATTTCCTTTACGGTCCAGTCCCACTTAGGCGCTCGTTTCGGGTCAAGTCTATTTCCACCTCCACCTTGATAATCAGCGGAATGTCCATACCGTGGGTCAGGTGAGGGCATATCGGTCGTATCCCCCCAAACCGCCTGATACTTTACTTTAATAGGTAGTTTATGTTTATCAATAAATGCAAGTTTTGCTTTTATCAGATCAACAAACGCAACATTTCCCGTTGGATCTCTTGGACAAAATGAAGATATTTCCTCAAGTTTTTCACGATGTGTTAATCCGGAGTTAATGCGTCCGGGAAATGATTTTTCTAGCCATTCCATGCTGTTGGCAACTGCAGCTGGTCCGCATGCATTAAGGTCACCACCATACCCTCCGTCAACATACGGATGAGCTGTATCAACAAGATCGATGTTCGGCATGGTACATCCTCGCTCGACAGTATCAGTCAATGTAGGCGTGGCAAGGAATGTCGGCAGTGAATCGCCGATGAACCATTCAGGATTATTTCCAGCAGCATTTTCCACGCTACCCTCTCCTACAGCATAGACATCCGGTTTCACATCGTACCACTCGCAGGTAACATCAGGTACCGGTGCTTCTGATAGCGGTGTATCTGTGCAGAAAACACATAGTATTACCGAGTCGGCATCTTCGCCGGGCTGCAAGCCAATACGTTTGAAATCGATGAACATACCGATCGGGTTTTGCGGAGTGAACGCAGGTGGGAGGAAGAGTAGGTTACGTGCGATCCAGACGGCCTCACTCGTATCATTTCGCC
>JAYUZC010000401.1:0-8569 GCA_043752045.1 Bacteroidota bacterium
CGAACATAAAACCGAACGACGTCGATCTCTGGAACCGCACAGCAAGCGGTCTGCCGGATGATACGTATGCCGAGTGGGATACGTTCGAGACCATAGATGCTGTCCGCGCCGCGCTTGCTTCGCATAATGATGTTGAGTGCGAGATCGTCGAGGCAATGCCCGAGATAGCGATACCACGTCTGATGGTTCGCAAATATGACATGGTCTTTAACATCGCCGAAGGCCTTCGAGGTGCAGCCCGCGAAGGTCAATTCCCGGCACTACTTGAAATGCTCGGTATTCCCTATACAGGTTCAGGTCCTTGGACACTTGCGACAGCCCTTGATAAAGCACGCACAAAAGAAACGCTTGCATATCATGGCGTGCCTATTGCCAGATTTACTTCAACGAATGATTCTAGAGCGACATTAGCATCGCTTTTACCGGGAAGTGAATATCCTGTGGTTGTAAAGCCCGTGGGTGAGGGCTCATCCAAAGGGGTAAAGAATTCGTCGTTTGCTCGTAACGACGGCGAACTTCAGGCGGAGATAACGCGAGTCAACAATGATTATCACGGGCAACCATCTATTATAGAAGAGTTCTTGCCGGGGAGGGAGTTCACCGTTGCGGTTCTTGGCAACGGGCGAAGTGCAAAAGTGCTTCCGATAGTCGAAATCAACCTCACCGACCTACCCGAAGAAGCGAATGGAATCTACTCATACGAAGCAAAGTGGGTTTATGACACGCAAGAGCATCCCCTTGATATCTTCAGATGTCCGGCTGATCTCTCGAATGCACTCAAGGGTGAGATTGAAGACGTTGTACTTCGAGCATATCATGCACTGGATTGTAAAGATTGGTCGCGCATTGATGTACGACTTGATGGAAATGAGAAGCCGAATATCATTGAGATTAACCCACTGCCGGGGATATTGCCGAACCCCGAAGACAACTCATGTTACCCGAAGGCAGCACGAACGGCGGGTATGGACTATAATCAAATGATGCTTGCAGTTCTTCGAGCAGGGTGTGAACGTTACGGATTAAAGTTATCATAAGAGTATGAAAGTAGCGATCATTTATAATGAACCCAAGCATACGGAAGCCGATGATCATTGGCTTACCCGTTCGCGTGGCGAATCTGCGCTCGAAGTAGGGTTTCGCGACGGCTCGGAGTTTGGTGTGCTCGATGAGATGAAGCTCATAGCAAGCGAACTCGAAGCAGCGGGGTATGCTGTTATTTTATTTTCTGTCAATGATGATGTCCGTCGTCTGATTGCCTTCCTCAATGACGAAAAACCCGACGTTATATTCAATCTCTGCGAATCGGTGATGGGGAAGTCGTCGCTTGAGATGTGTGTAGCGGGCATTTATGAGCTTTACGACATCCCATATACAGGTGCATCGGCAGTTGCACTTGGGAATGCACTCAATAAATGGATTGCGAAATCTCTTTTTGTTGCTCACAAGATCCCAACTCCGAAATTCTTGCATGTATCAGAAGGTGAAGAGCTTCCTCATAGACTCAATATGCATTATCCGCTCATCGTCAAGCCCGCAAGCGAAGATGCAAGCATCGGTATCGACAACAACTCTATCGTCAAGACAAGGAAAGAGCTGAAGACTCGAGTTGAGTTCGTTCATCGGGAGTTCAAGCAAGCCGCGCTCGTCGAAGAATACATCGACGGCAGAGAATTGAATGTCGCTCTTCTTGCTTCGGCAAGTGGCGAGTTAGAGGCGCTACCTATTTCTGAAATTACGTTTGATACGATGCCCGCAGGCAATCCGCGCATCGTAAGTTACGAAGCGAAGTGGGTTGAAGAGTCTCCTCTTTATCATACCACTGTCCCTGTCTGTCCAGCAAAGATAGATAAACAAACGGCGCAGCGTGCGAGAGAGATAGCGCTGCAAGCCGCATCAGTCGTGGGCTTGCGTGATTACGGAAGAGTTGATATGCGTATGCGCGAGTGTGATAACGCACTCTTTGTGCTTGAAGCAAATCCGAATCCTGATATTTCTCATGATGCAGGTTTCATGCGTGCAGCACGAACAAGCGGACGAACACATGAAGAGACAATCGTAGAAATTTTAGCACAGGCAGCGCGAAGAAAAACTTTATCGTGATGGGTGAGCGAAAAAAAATATTTTATTTTACACAAAGAATAAATATTTGTTGTATTTTTGTAGTAAGAAATATTTCGTTCATTCACAAATTGTAGTAACGAGCCCGTCAAAGATTCATGATTAGAGAACTTCATAGTGAAGATCGTGATCAGGTAGTTGAACTCGTAAGAGCTACCGGCAACTTCAATGAGGATGAAGTTGCAATCGCACGAGAGCTTGTTGATGCCTGCATCAACGATCCTCTGCAAAAAGATTACTTCAGCTTCACGTATGAAGATGATGAGTCGAAAAAAGTAGCTGGCTTTCTCATTGTCGGACCTACGCCTGCGACAACCGGCACATACGATATGTACTGGATTGCCTCGCACCCTGACTTTTATGGGAAGGGGATAGCGCAGTCGCTTGATAAGAAAGCAATGGAGTTTGTAAGAGAGCGCGGCGGGTATCTGCTTATCGCAGAGACTTCAAGTCAGCCTTCGTATGAACGCACTCGAGCTTTTTACCAAAAGCAAGGGTATGCGAAGTTATCGGAGATCAAAGATTACTACAAGCCGGGCGATGACCTCATCGTTTTTGGCAAACGAGTAGATAGATAAGTGTTCTATCAAAGAAGATGCTTTGCTTCTTCTTTGTTCGTGTACTTCGTTCTACAACAGCCGTGTCTTCCGAGATGTCGGATGCAATGGCGCAAAAAAAAATAGTCTATGGAATATTGGCAGCAACTTCTGCGCGAAAGCGTAGAATCACAAGAGCAACTCGTCGAACGCTTCAACTTCAAACCAGAAGTTGCAGGTCGTCTCAACGAATTCTTCCAAACACGCATCAATCCGTACTATCTCTCGCTTATTCGCTATAAGGGAGACCCCATTTGGCTACAAGCTGTACCTGATGAAGTAGAGCTTTCGGATATTGATTCGCCGGATGATCCGCTCAATGAAGATGCGATGAGTCCCGTCCCATCCATTACACACCGTTACCCCGACAGAGTACTCTTCCTCGTGACGAGCCAGTGTTCTATGTACTGCCGTTTCTGTACGCGCAAGCGCAAAGTTGGCGATTCATCGAAGATCTCGATGAAGTACATCCAAGAGGGGTTGGACTATATTGCTGCACACCCCGAAGTTCGTGACGTTATCCTTTCTGGCGGCGACCCACTTACGCTCACTGATTTCATGCTTGAGAAGGTATTGAAGGGGTTGCGAGAGATTCCGCATGTCGAGATTATCCGTCTTGGAACGAAGATACCCTGCGTACTTCCGCAGCGCGTTACCCCAAAACTTTGTGAGATGATACAGAAGTATCATCCTATATATGTAAACACCCACTTTAACCACCCGTGGGAATGTACCCCGGAGGCAAAACGAGCGACTGAAATGCTTGCAGATGCAGGCTGTCCGGTAGGCAACCAGATGGTGCTCATGAAGGGTGTAAATGATAATGCAGAGGTTGTTCTGGAGCTAAACCGCAAGCTTTTGGCTATGCGCGTCCGACCATACTATATATACCAGGCAGATCTCACGAAAGGAGCCAACCATTTCCGTACCCCTGTCCGTGTTGGCATAGAGATCATGGATAAGCTTCGCGGCTGGACATCCGGTTTGGCAGTGCCTCATTACGTCATAGATGCCCCCGGCGGCGGCGGGAAGATACCGATCCTGCCGAATTATGTCGTAAATCACGATGATGATACATGGGTGCTAAGAAATTATAAATATGACATTTACAGCTACCCGGATGTAGTCGAGGATAAGCCAGAACCACCACAAAAGCGCAAACCGATCCGTGCGCCACGGAAAAAGAAGGTCCTTTTGGAGAAAAAAGAGAGAGCTTAATCTATTTTTTACTCTAAATAATTAACAATCAATGTGTTAGCATATTTTCTGTTATTTGAAGAATATGCTTGATTCTTTCGTATTTTTGTTACATTCCCACACAACAAAGCCGCTCAAAACGGCAACATGCCCACGTTTTACAAGATAATGTTCGTTTCTTCACCGTAACTGGTTTGTTTCCATAGTATTTTTTATTGGAAATATTTGGATTCGGACAAATTATTGCGTATATTCGTATTCATGTATTCCCTATTTAGGGGAATTGTGTACTTTTGCATAAAGCAAAAGTAGCGTTTTTGACGCAAAAGTTTTATTAACATACATCCACTACATACGAACCTATGAGACGTATTACATACATCTTAGCAATCATCGCAGTACTTACTGCGACATCATTTGACGCTTTCGCTCAACGCACACTTGGCGGTCGTCGTCTTCGTTTAGATGACGGTAGCAATCCTGTTCTTTCTATCGATCTTGAGACGCGTAACCGCGCTCTGTTGGTTGGTACGAACAACAATGCACTGCAGGATCTTAACTCATCCGCGATCTTCTTCGTTGATGGTCTTGGTCTTTCCGGTGTCAGTCCTGTATTGACTACACCACGAGGTGTGCTCTTTGCTCCGATGACAACTGCGCAGCAATCGAGTATCGTTGGACCTGCAACTGGTTTGCTTGTCTTTAATACGTCCAACAATCAGTACGAATTCTACAATGGAGTCGGCTGGCAGGATATCGGTGGTGGTTGGTCTCTGACAGGTAATAACTTATCAGTTGGTGGGGGCACAATGCTCGGGCAGAACTTCATAGGTACAGTTAATGCTCAAGATTTCGTTATTGCAACGAACACCGGTCCGATTCCTACAGCAGGCGGACAAGGCGAACGCATCCGCGTTACATCTGCGGGTGATGTAGGTATTGGTACAACAGGTCTTCCGTTCACACCGGCTCGTAATTTTCACGTAGGTGGCACTGCTCCTGTAACGACAGGACCTAACACCCCGAATGTTCGTATGAACTACTTAGGTGGCACACCACAGATGTTTCCCGCTATCAATCTTCTTCAAGATGGTATCGTCATGGGCAACACAAGTGGTGATCTCACGAAGTATGATGTAGCGACAGTTGTGGGTGCTGTTGCATGGCTTCGTGTAGGTAACGTTATCAACGATGGTAATAATATACTTGGTACACTTGCAGGTTCAGCGACAACGCAGGTTGATATTCGCACAAACAATGTGCAAGCAGTTTGGATTAATGGTATCGCTGGTGCACAAAGCCAATTCGTTGGTATCGGCAATATTGCTCCTACCTATCGTTTGGATGTAACCGGAACACTCCGTTCAACGGGTGCTTCTGATATTGCTACCACTGCCGGTACAGCAAACAGCTTCGGTAATGGTGGTGCAGGAACATCAAACAATATCGGTAATGGCGCAGCTTCAAATAACATCGGCAACAATGCTGTGCTTAATACAATCGGTGAAGCGGCAACAACAAACAGCTTCGGCTTTGATGCTCCGACAAACGGATTCGGTAATGTCCGCGCTGCTATCCAGACGAACACATACGGTAGCACGCTCATCAGCACTGGTAGCGTAACAAACAACTTTGGTCGTTCAGCGACAACAGGTACGGTTACTAATAATATCGGCGATGAACTTGCTGGCGGTAACGTCATCAACAATATCGGTCTTAATGGTGCAACTGCCAACAACATGGGTAATGCACTTGCTACGAACACCATCATTGGTGTAACGAATATCAACCAGTCTTCTGGTTTGAATACGAACATTGCTAATCTCGCGGCAGCAACAACGAATATCGGTTTCACCGGTGGTACAAATAATATCAACGGTCTAACGAATATCAACGTCGCAACAGGTAACACGACAAATATCGCTACGACAACAAACGCTACGACAAATATCGGTGTCGTTGGCGGTACCAATAATGTACGAGGCATTACAAATATCAATGATAATACAAATGCTCCGACAAACATCAATACTGGTACAAGCACAGGTCTTGCAACCATCGGCAACATGGCTGCTGCTGCAAGTGGTGTTACAATCCAGTCAGGCGTAACAGATGTTATCATTAACACGACAAACGGCGCTGGTTCTGACCTCGTATTAAATGGTGTCGAGACTGTTCCGTTCACAGGGAACTTGTTATGGTTAACAAGCCCAGGTGCTGAAGTTCGTCAGACACTTACTGCTGATCTCGCAGAACAGGGTATCACATGGACGAACGAGCTTGGTGTAACACGCGTACGCCTTGGCTCGCTTATCGCTGGTAACGGTGCAGGTACAAACCCGCTTACCGCAGCGACACGTTTCGTCAATTTAGATGGAAATACACTTTCTTTCAATCAAGGCGCGGGCTTAGATAACGTACTTTCTATCAATGGTGCAGGTACAGCAACAATTACTGCTGTTGCAACGACGAATATCAATACTACAGGTACACTTCCAACCGCTATCGGTACTGCCGGTGGTAATACAGATATCGGTTTACTTGGTGCATCGACGAATACCATACATGGCAACTTGAATACCGTTCGTGGTACAACGAACATCAACG
Source organism: Bacteroidota bacterium (assembly GCA_043752045.1). GTDB lineage: Bacteria > Bacteroidota > Ignavibacteria > Palsa-1295 > Palsa-1295 > DATDEW01. The sequence continues at coordinate 6,522 of JAYUZC010000401.1, forward strand.
CTGTTGGTGGTCTCAATACAACTATCGGTACTTTGGGCGGTTCAACAAACCAAATTCTTGGTTTGAATAACACAATCACTGCAACCGGCACAAACACCGTAACAGGTAACACCGATGTAAACGTTGGAACAGGTAATGCAACCAACATTCACACAGGTGCTGCAACAGGTGCAGTAAGCATCGGTAACTTCAACGTTGGTAGTGGTGCAGTAAATCTTTCTTCACGTACAGCTGACATAACGATCGCTACATTCAATGGTGTAGGTTCTGATGTTGTAATGACGGGTATTGAAACCGAGCCACTTGCCGGTAATCTTATGTGGTTAACGGGTGGCTCAGAAGTTCGTCAAACAGCAGCTGCTGACCTTGCAGAGCAGGGTATTACATGGACGAATGAAGGCGGTGTAACACGTGTACGCCTTGGATCGCTTATCGCGGGTACAGGCGCAGGCGCCAACCCTCTCACAGCTGCAACACGTTATGTTAACGTAAGCGGCAACATCCTTTCCTTTAACCAGGGCGCAGGTACAGACAATGTACTTTCTATCAACGGTGCAGGCACAGGCACGATTACCGCTGAAGCAACAACGAACATTAACACTTCAGGTACGCTTCCGACCTCTATCGGTACTGGAGGCGGTAATACATCGATCGGTCTTATCGGCTCATCGACAAATGCTATTTCCGGAACGCTCAATACAGTGCTTGGGGCGACAAATATCAACTTCGTTGGCGGTGCAAATACGAACATCGGTACACCCGGTGCATCAACAAACACCATTAATGGTACTACTAATAGTATGATTGCTACCGGTACTAATACGATTACTGGTGCGACGAACACAATCAACGGACTTACAAATATCAACGCAAGTAATAACGCTGCTACGAATATCAATACAGGCACGTCAACTTCCGCGGTTGCTATTGGCGGTAGTTCTGCTACAAGTGGTACAGTTCTCGTTCAATCTGCAAATACAACAGGTGGCGATGTAACAATCGCTACGGTTGATAACTTAGGCGTTGGATCTGATCTCGTGCTTACAGGTATTGAGACCATTAATCCGCTCGCAGGTAATCTTCTTTGGTTATCAGCTTCAAACGAGGTTCGTCAGTCAATCACAGATAATCTTGCTAATCAGGGTCTTACTTGGAACCTTGAAGGCGCTGATGGACGTAAAGTTCGTTTAGGTGGTTTAGATAATCTTGCCAATCCGATAACAACAGCTCCTCGCTTTGTTAATATCAATGGTACGAACCTGAGCTTCGGAACGACTGGTTCTGCGACTCGTATGCTCGTATTAACCGGTACTACAAATCAGGTTGACATTAATGCAGCTGGTACAGGTGCTACAAACATTGGTACAACAGCGGCTGGTGTAACCATTCTCGGTGCTCCGGTTAATATCAATAACACTGGTGGCGGCACAACAAATATAGCTGCTGCTGCTGCTGCTACAACCAACATTGGTACCGGTGGTGGTACGAACAATGTTCTCGGCACAACAAACATTAACATTACAGGCGGCGCTACTACAAGCATCGCAACAACCAACCCTGCAACTGTTGCGATTGGTGTGCTCGGCGGTGTGAACACTATCGCTGGTAACACAACGATCAACAACAACGTCAATAACACGACACAGATTAATACAGGTACTTCTACCGGTGCTACAACAATTGGTAGCGGTGCTGCTACAGCAGGTAGTGTGTTGATTCAGTCTGGTAGCACAGGCGCAAACGATGTTACGATTGCTACCTTTAACGGTGTAGGTTCTGATCTCGTATTGACGGGTATAGAAACTGCTGCGTTGACAGATAATATCTTATGGTTGACAGCTGCAAACGAAGTTCGTCAGGTAGCTCCGGGTAATCTTGCTGAGCAAGGTCTTATTTGGCAGTCTGAGGGCGGCGTAAATCGCGTCCGTCTTGGTGTCCGCCAAGGTGTTGATGCTGCAGGTACAAACGCGCTTACTGTAGCTCGTACAGTGTATCTCGGCGGTCAGATCATGCGTTTCTCGGATAACGCTGACCAAGCATTCTTGACT
>JAYUZC010000402.1:0-3389 GCA_043752045.1 Bacteroidota bacterium
CGTCTTGATTGGAAGTTGGGTGAGCACACTAACTTGCTTATCATCTATAACGGTGGTGCACCGAATTCCAATATGTTTGGAATGGATTCGTATTACCCAGGACTTTGGTAACCTAAGACTGCACACGAGTGGCACTGAAGTCATCCCCGAAGAAATCTAAACTCTCCAAGTTCAATTTCCGAAAAATATTATCATGGCTTATCCTTGCAGGTGTAGCCGTTGTTGTTGGTCTTTTGCTCTGGCAATTTATCAGCCGCATGTGGGTGAAGCCGCCGGTTTCGAGCACGGTCGAACGTAATGATATGCTTGTAAAAGCCGGGGAGCGGATTCAATTGATGGTGATGAACGGTTCGGGGTCAGCCGGTGCGGCAAGGACATTTACTGATTTCCTACGCGCTCGGAAGTTTGATGTGGTCGAAATGACCAATTTTAAGACGCAAAATGTGCCTCACACCTACATAATTGACAGAGTTTCTGACTCGATATCAGCACAAAAAGTGGCGTATGCGCTTGGTATTAGCTATTCTCGGATAATCCTTGAAGTTGATACGAATGCCTTTGTTGATGCCGCTGTTGTCATCGGCAAAGATTTTAAGAATACCAATCCATTGCGATAATTCATGAGCGAAAAACCAACGCGATCAAAGACAGTAAAGAAACCCGCAGCAGTAAAAGCTCCCGCAAAAACGGCGGCAAAAAAATCTGCAGCAAAAACTCCAGCAAAAACGGCTGCCAAGAAACCTGCTGCAAAAGCAAAAGCCGCACCAAAAGCTCCCAAAGCTCCGAAAAAAGAGCTTTTACCTGTTGAGCTTACAAGATTGGCAGCACTGGCGGCAGGACAGCTTGCCATCGAGAAGAAAGGCACGAATGTAAAACTTCTTGATGTCCGAGATATTACGTCAATGACTGATTTCTTCATCATCGCCTCGGCAACAAGTGACATTCAGGTTAAAGCGATAGCCGATCATATCTTAGGTGAAATGCGTGAGAAGCATGGTGTTGCCCCATGGAAGAGTGAGGGATGGGATACTCGCAAATGGATCATCGTTGACTATGTTGATTTTGTCGTGCATATTTTCCACGAAGAAGCGCGTGACTTTTATGCTCTTGAGCGCCTATGGGCTGATGCTCCGACAGAACTATTAGCCGACACTGCCCTCCCTAAAAAACGTGCCTCTAAGAAGAAAGCAGTAAAAGCATAAGTGCCGCAGCTTGAGAATATACTTGATGTAGTATTACGCTCAAGCGTCGTCTATGGCTTGCTAATCATCGTGTTCCGTTTAGCCGGAAAGCGTCATGTTGCACAGCTATCACTTATTGATTTTATCCTGATTCTGCTCGTCTCGAATGCAGTACAAAATGCAATGGTGGGTGAAGATACAACGCTTGCGGGAGGCATCGTCGCTGCACTTACACTGGTCGGTATCAATGTGATACTTACGAAGCTAACTGTAAAGAATAGATTGATCAGTAAAATTGTTGAAGGTGAACCCAAGTTATTACTTCGCGACGGAAATATATTAAAGAATGTATTGAATAAAGAAAATCTAACAATTCAAGAAATCGAAGAGGCAGTCCGCAAAGCCGGTCATAGCAGTATTAGCGAAGCGGCTCTTGCAATCCTCGAAACCGACGGGTCTATATCCGTTATAGGTAAAGACAAATTATCCTCAAAAAAATAATTCATGCTTGCAGTAGAACATTTATCCATCCAATTTGGCGGACGGTATCTCTTTCGCGATGTAACCTTTACTATCGGTCCCGGCGAGCGCGTCGGTATCGTTGGTCCTAACGGCGCAGGTAAATCCACGCTCTTTCGTATCATCGCAGGTGTCCAGCAGCCAGATGATGGCTCGATCAACCTTCCCAAAAGCTTTTCTATCGGCTACCTTCCGCAAGAGCCGAACCTCAACTACGATGCGGGTCGTAACTTGCTTGAAGAGGCATGTGCAGTGCGCAAAGACTTACTTTCGTATAAAGAGAGGATGGATGTGTTACAGGAGAAGATGTCTTCCGATGAAGATCATCACTCTGATGAATACTTCGCGACGATAGAAGAATTTACTGACCTTCAACACAAGTACGAAACAGCGGGCGGGTTTACTATCGAAGCACAGTCAGCTCGAATACTTGACGGACTTGGGTTTTCAGCCGAAGATATGAGCCGAGATGTCAATGAGTTCTCAGGCGGATGGCAGATGCGCCTTGAGCTTGCAAAGCTGCTTATTTTGAACCCTGACGTTCTCCTTCTCGATGAACCGACAAACCATCTTGACCTTGAGAGTTTGTTCTGGCTTGAAGACTTTATCAAAGCATATTCTGGTGCGTTGCTTATCATCTCCCATGATAGGTCTTTCCTTAATGCGATCACAACGAGGACTATCGAAGTAACCTTTGATGGTAGATTAGAGTCGTTCGCAGGTAACTATGATTACTACGAGACGACAAAGGCAATGCGTGAAGCACAGCGCGAAGCACTTGCCGCATCACTTGATAAACGTCGCAAGGAAATATCAAGCTTCGTTGACCGCTTCCGCTACAAAGCATCAAAAGCACGTCAAGCACAATCGCGTATCAAGATGCTTGAACGCATGGAGCGAGTCGAACTTGCCTCCGATGCGCCGTCAGTGCATTTCTCCTTCCCTGCTTCGCAGCAATCAGGGCGCACCGTCTTTGAGATAGAGAAAGCCGCTAAGTCTTATGACGGAGTCAAAGACATATTCTCTGGTTGCGAACTGATGATTGAGCGCGGTGACCGCATTGCATTTGTCGGTAAGAACGGACAAGGTAAAACAACGCTTGGAAAAATACTTGTTGGTGAAGAACAGATAACTGCCGGTAGTATCAAGCCAGGATTTAATGTGATGATTGGCTATTACGCACAGCATCAAGCTGATTCACTTGACCCGAAGAAGTCAGTCTATGCAACGGTAGAAGAACTTGCAAAGTCTATGTTCTACCGAGGCGGTACCAATAGTATTAACTATTCCGAAACACAACTTCGTACATTGCTCGGAGCATTCCTTTTTAAAGGTGATGATGTACATAAACGAGTAGGTGTCTTATCGGGTGGGGAAAAATCACGTCTTGCACTTGCGAAGATGCTTCTCGAACCGGTCAATACGCTCGTCCTCGATGAGCCGACAAACCATCTTGATATGCGTTCAAAGGAAGTATTGAAGCAGGCAATTCTTGCCTTCGAGGGTACGGTCATTGTTATCAGCCATGATAGAGACTTTCTTGATGACCTTGTTGATAGAATCATTGTCTTTGAATCAGGTACGGTAAAAGAGAATTACAGTCCTCTCGAAACATACTTGAATGATCTTCATAACCGTGAATTAGAGGCACTGAAGAAGAAGCCATCTCAAAAAGATAGTGATACTTCA
>JAYUZC010000403.1:0-8556 GCA_043752045.1 Bacteroidota bacterium
GATTGATAATTATTCGGTGCTTATTATTTATGCACCAACGACAACGCCGTTGCCGTTTGAGTTGATACGTACGTTCGGGACCGTTATGCCGGCTCCGCCTACTTGTCTTGTATCATCAACAATGAGGTCGCGTTCGCCGAGGTTCACTCCGCCAAACCAGCGGCGGCGGTTAAACTCGTCTTTGTTCTTATTGCAGATGATCTGGAACGCTGTCGAGTTACCTTGCTTTGCAATATCAACTGACCAGCCCAAGAATATCTCCCAGCATCTGAACCACCATTGGCCATAAGCTTTGAGCACAGCTTCCTTGTTCGACTGCCAGTTATGATACCATAACTGAATTGTCTGCGAGTAATGGATGCCGATGTTCTCGACGCTATGGATCTCGAAGCCGGCTTTCTCAAGACGTTTGACAACGAACGAGAGCGGCATGCTTGCTTCCGCGCCAGGGAAAATATACTGCGCCATGAATCCGCCCCAAATGAGCGACTCCTGATGGTAGCCCGCACGAAGACCTGCTATCTGCAAATAGAAGATACCGTCATCTTTAAGAAGTCCCGCGATCTGCTTCATGAACTTCGTGAAGTTCTTGATGCCGACGTGCTCAGCCATCTCAAGACATGAAATTCTATCGTACTTATCGGCAGGGATGCTGCGATAATCCATACGGTTAGCTCGTGCGCGGTCTTTTACGCCCCAACGCTCGATCTGTGCGTTCGCATAATCAGCTCCCGCTTGCGCGATGGTAATGCCTGTTGAGTCAGTGCCGTAATACTTTGCCGAGTGCGCGATGAGTGTGCCCCATCCGCAGCCGATATCAAGAAGGCGATGACCTTGCTCAAGCTGCATCTTTTGGCAGACGAGGTCGAGCTTCTGGTCTTGCGCTTGCTCAAGTGACTCTGCGCCTGTCTTGAAGAATGCAGACGTGTAAATCATTCTATCACCCAAGAACGCGCCGAAGAAGTCATTACCTCTATCGTAGTGATCGCGGATAACGCGCTCATCCTGCTTCTTTGAGTGGATCGTCACTTGCGGAATGAACTGGGTGAAAAGAAACTTCAAGTGATGCGCAACATACTGATAGTTAAAGAAATGTGTACGGTTCTGCAAGAGCATCTGAACGTCGCAGTTGATATCAACGCGGCCATTCATATAATCTTCAATAAATGTGGTTATCGGGATTTTAACACCGTCTTTGTATCGAGAAGATACTTTCGGATCTCTGACAACAACAATATCCGTTAATTTCTTTTTTGCAATTTCTTCTCTCGTCATAGGGTATAATATTTAGTGAATATAAAAACTCAAAGTTAAGGGATACACGGGGCGTTACTGCCGTGGGGATGGAATTGTGAAAAGAGAATAAACCCTTACCTCACTGTATTACCTGCCCCTTTCACGAGGTGGGTAACAGTTCCTAACAATACAACGGCAAGAGGGCATGAAGAGTTTGTTAATAAGATGGCTACGCCCGCTCAATATCGCCACCCGAACTGCTAACCACTTGCTACTTAACGTTCTTAACCAGACGGATAACGGAGCGGCCATCGCGGTAATCGTAGTCAATTTCATCAACTAAGTGGTGCATCAAGAAGATGCCAAGCCCGCCGGGTGTCTTGGAGCGGATGCGCTCGAGGATACTTTCTTTCTGCGGTTCGGTCGGTGAGAACTGCCCCGCCGCTTCCCATGCAATCTCGTACACTACCTTCTTATGATCAGCAGTGATGCCGCAAGTGCAATCAATACAGCATGACATGATCGTCGCCGCATGTTTGATGATGTTCGTTGCTGCTTCATCGACGGCAAGCTGAAGCTCCTCGAGTTCTTTTGCGCCAAGACCTGCCTCGCGCGCAAAGTCAGCGACGAACGAGCGAATATCTACGAGTACGCTCGTATCGGCTGTGAAGATGCGGGATAATATGTGCTTCAACTCTTCAGCCACGAACAAATGCTCCTTCTGCTTCAGCTACGGTTGGGAGTATAGAGAAGATAACGGGAAATCCAAGCAGATCAAGTACATGGTATATTTTCTCAGGCACAGCTGCAAGTTTAATGTCGCCGCCATCTTCGCGTGTGTCTTCAATGAATCCCATCAACACCCCAAGCCCTGCGCTTGAGATATACTCAAGTGTAGTGAAATCAAGTACGACATTCTTTTTGCCTTCGGTACGAATCGTGTGCTCAAGATATTTCTCGAGGTCCGGCGCTGTATGCGCATCAAGCTGCCCTGATAAAGCGGCGGTATGAATACCATCGGCGTTGTCATTGCCGATTACCGTAAAGCGTGTCTGTTGTGTTGCCATTGTTGTGTTATACTATATTTCAAACCGTTGTGTTACGCACTGATGCTTGCATCTACACTCTTCTGATGATCACGAACGTCGCATCATCGAAGAAATTCATCGCGCCGGAGAAATCCAGCACGTTCTTGAGTATCCTGTCTTTCATTTTTTCAACTTCATCTTCAAAGCGCGCCGAGCGCACTATCTCTGCAAATCGTTTGTAGCCAAGTTCTTCACCAGCTTCATTTCGTATCTCTGTGATGCCATCACTAAAGAGTACAAGCGTTTCGCCTCGGGCTAAAAGAAACTCGTCTTCTTCAAGAACTTGATCAAAAAGAGCACGTTTGACGAAGCCAATTCCCATACCCTTCGGCTGATGATACCTAAATTCACCATTAGCCGAGAAATGCAGAAGCGGTGTATGTCCCGCACGGCAATAATGTACATAGCCGTCTTTAATAGAGACTGCCGCAAGCGTCACGAATGAGCGCGACGTTGCATTCTTCGATACGTTGCGCATAACAGCATCGTTTGTCGCGACGAGTAGTTCTCGTATCGTTGCCTGCTGCGGCGCAAGCGCCTGCACGATACCTTTAACCTCTGCCATAAAAATAGAAGCAGAGATACCCTTGCCTGATACGTCACCTGTGATAACAAGTTGTGAACCATCCCATAAATTCAGGAAGTCATAGTAATCACCGCCGACCTCGTATGCAGGTATCGAGAGTGCATCGATCTGATATTCCGGATGTTTGGGTATATTCTCTGCCGATGGAAGCAAGCTCTGCTGCATTACACGCGCAGCCCGAAGCTCGCCGTCGAATTTTTGTTTCTCGATAGAATCCGTCAAGAGACGTGCCGTATCAAATGCAAGCGAAGCGATGTCGCTGAATGCCGTGAGCACGGTTACATCTTCATCATCGAATCCGTACTCTTTCTCTTTTGCAACATACAGCGCGCCGCGCATCTGCGCCTTGTGCATGAGCGGTATCGCTAGAAGCGAACGCGGTTTGATACTATCGTACTCTTCGGTATCAGGCAAAAACTCCTTCGAGTTCACCACAATCGCCTCCTGCATCTCGATAAGCCCGTTTGAAATACTTACATCTGCACCGGAGAATGTATCATTCGATATTGCAAGCGCTGATTCTGCGGAGATCCCATCATACGAGCGGTACATCTCTTCAGTAACCGATGTACCTATGACCGGGCGCATCGTAAGTTCAAGCCAAGCACAATCAGATTTTGTTGCTTCGCGGGCAAGGATGGTAATTTGGTCTGCAAGTTTAGGGATGTCGAGCAAGAGGTCGCTTGTCAAAACATCTGAGCTAAAGCGTGTCAACTTCGCAAGTGATTGAACCTCTTGCTGACGGCGCTCTACAAGCTCTGTGCTTGAGAGTGTAAAGAGCGCATTAAAGAACACCAATCCAAAGTACGATGCAAGCCCCAGGAGGAACCCACCGATGATACTATGGAGTATCATTGCATAATTACGCAGGAGGTTATCGGGTGTGTCTGTTGAATAGAGAAAGAATGCACCGACTGTCAATAAGAATCCTGTCGTACTAAAGAGAATAACTTTGTTCTTCGCTGCACTTGAGATATGGGGTATCCACGGTATCTTATACCAAAGGAAGAGTGTAGCAAAGATGATTAGTGAGCGAAGTGCAAGATGGATAATAACATAAATCGCTTCATCTGGGAATGTACCCTTCAAGGAAAGATAGTTATAGATACTTAGGAGTATCATCGGCACGAACCATAATGCAAGCCGCATCTGCACTTCACGAGTATGCTGCCAGAGATAGATCATTTTGATGAATGACCATATCATCAAGCTTGCACCGGCTATCCAGATGGCATTGATAATCGTGAGTGTAACGATGGTGCTCGGCGACTTCGCAACAAACGTTTCGGTCAGTTGTAAGTTGAAGAGTTCGGGCAGGAATGCGAAGACACACCCAACGATAAGCAAGAACGTGAACCACCGCAACCCTTTGACGGGTATCGTGCTTGCTTCGGGTTTGCCGACACGCAGCGAGAGGTCCTTGTGGCGGAAGTACATCGTCGAAAGCGCCCTACCCCAATAGTAAAGAGCTATACCTTGTAGAAATGTGCGGACAAAATCAAGAGTCGGACCTTGCAGTGTCTTGAGCGAATGAGCGACAAGATCAATAACGAGCAAAATAATGAACGCCAGCAACCCATAAAAACCTTTGAGAAAGGTTTTTAACCCGCCGCCTCGAATGAAACGGTTATAAAGATGCTCGGCTCGCTGTGATATGTGGTCTAATTCTCCGTTCACCAAAAAGCATTATGCTATGGGTATGTAACGCATAAACCACAAGATACGGCTCCCTGCAAAGGCATGTTAATTTTAGGTAATAGCTAATTGACCTACCGGATATATTCAGGAAATACTACCGTAACGCCGATGTGCCATCTTTGCAGTCAAACTATAGCTACCCAATTAATAACTCACTTAGTAACAACATGAAAAGTATTTCGAGACTACTCATTTTAGCTGCTGCCGGGCTTTTTCTCGGTTCATGCAGCGAAGAAACAATTGATACCCCAAAGGTTGAATTAAAGAATCACTCGGTCACTCCGGCTCTTGTAAAGGGCTTGCCATCAGGAGTTGAGGTATTCTCTATCATTTCCAGCGAAGACGATCTTTCCGGATCACCAAGCTTCGTATTTGGTGGCTCTGCTGACGGTGCAGGACTTCTGAAAAACTCTGACGGTACATTTACCTTCCTTGTTAATCATGAGGATAATTACTCTGTATCACGTATATCCTTTGATAATACATTCAAACCAACCAAAGGCGAATACATCCTTAACTCTGACGGCGGTCAATGGCGTCTTTGCTCTGCTACGCTTGCAACACCGGACGAACATGGTTTCGGACCTACGTTCCTCACATGCGGCGAGAGCGGTGAAGAATCAATGACACATGCAGTTAACCCAACCGGTGCTCTCAACACATCACAATTGCTCACAGGGTTCGGACGTTGGAACGCTGAGAATGCTATGCCACTTCCAAAAAATGCATATTCAGAGAAAACAGTCGTGATCATTGGTGATGATGATAGCGGCATCGGCGGCGGTCAGGTTGCAATGTACATGTCAAACACTGTTGGTGATCTTTCAGGCGGAAGTCTTTATGTCTTAGCTCGTAACGATGGTAACACTCGTGAGCGTGATATGACAGTCGGAAATACCTATCCTGTAACCTTTAAGAAGATCGATAATCATACAACTCTTACAGGCAAGCAGATCAATGAGGTCAGTGTACCGGCTCTTAGCGCATTGAAATTAGGTCGCGTTGAGGACATTGATTATCGCAAAGGCGGTACTGGACGTGAGGTCTATTTTACAGCTACAGGGCAAGCATATTCAGGTGCAAATGCTGATTCAAGTCGTTGCAAATACGGTCGTGTTTATCGCCTTACACTTGATGCAAGCGATGCAACAAAAGGTACACTTGAAGTTATCCTCGATGGTGATAACCGCTCTGGTATCGCAGGTAAATTCCAAAATCCTGACAACATTTGTGTAACAACAAACTATGTTTATGTACAGGAAGATGCAAACGGCTATGGTGATGAGACCCATGATGCATATATCTATCAGTACAACATTGCAACAAAGACTATGTCTGTTGTAATGGAGCTTGAACACAAACGCGGTGATGCAAAGTACAATGTCGGTGGTGATTCAAAATTCGGTGGGTGGGAATACGGTGCGATGATCGATGTATCAAGCCAACTCGGTATTGATAATACGTTCCTATTCTGCTTACAGCCACATTCATGGACAGGTGATGCATACAAAAATCCTGACGGCGGCACAAAACGCCCGAACGAAGCACAAGCAAGTCAGATCATTATTGTAAAGGGCTTACCTCGCTAAGTTCTTGTTTTGGTTTCTGATTTTTACTATTGTGCTGCCGTCGGTTACACTCGCGGCAGCACTTTTGTTCTTACGTAAGCTATGTCGAAACTCTATTTATCTATCGTTGGGCTTGTATCCTTTGCCTTTTGGGGCTACCTTCTACTTTCATCCAAAGGAGAAAGTAAAGATATTACTGTTTCAATAGCTGAACAAGTACGCAAAGAGTATATCAATAATATTTCTGCATTTGAGAGTTCTCTCAAGACGCTCCACTCATCGGTAGTTACTCTCGTAAATACCCCGGGACATCTTGAGCAAACGCGCAATGACTTTGCACATGCGCGTCTTGCCTATAAGCGCATTGAGATGTTCACAGAGCATTACTCCCCTGCAACAGCAAAGTCAATCAATGGCGCGGCACGTGACGAAGTAGAAGAAAATGACCCGAACCAGGTGATTATCCGTGCCCAAGGACTGCAAGTGATCGAGTCCAAGCTCTACCCAGAGTATGACCCCGCAGATAGTGCATTGCTCCGCTTTCAAAGTAAAGATTTAATTGGTAATAGCATTAAGCTTGGCAAATTAGCGGAAGTTACGCCGTTCACTGATGAACATATTTTTAGTGCGGTCTCCGAAGAGATGATACGAATTTCAACACTCGGTATAACGGGCTTCGATGCACTCGTCGCAGGAACATCGCTTAAAGAATCATCTGTTGCGCTTGGCTCGGTGCGCGATGTTCTTCGCACATACTCATCTTCAAGTTCAAAAGAGAAGTTTGCAGATGTTATAACAAAACTTGATAAAGCCGCGCTTGCATTAAGCCATCCTGATTTTCTCTCTTTCGATAGATTAACGTTTCTACGTGAACATTTGCACCCGATTAGCATTGCTATTGCCGGACTTGAGCCAGAGTTCGTGAAGACACATACAATGGGTATCAAAGCAGTGAGCGGTTCTGTCTTCGGGAAGTCCTCGTTCATGGCAGAATACTATAAGCCAAGTGGTACACCTACGACAAATAAAAAGATCACCGAGCTTGGAAAACTGCTTTTCTTTGACCCTATTCTTTCTGCAAATAACGAACGTGCGTGTGCATCTTGCCACAGACCTGAACTTGCATTCACCGACGGAAAAGCAAAAAGTGTTGCGCTTGATTTTGAAGGCAATGTAGGTAGAAACTCTCCGACAATTCTTAATGCAGCGCTGCAACGTTCATACTTCTATGATTCACGAGTTGTTTTCCTCGAAGATCAGGTCGTTGCTGTGATGAATAGTCATAAAGAATTTAATACTTCTACCCAGCAGATAATAGAGAAGCTCAAAGGAAGCGACGAATATCTCTACCTCTTCGATGATGCGTTCGCAAAGCAAGAAAGCTTGACTGAGATGAATCTTAAGGCAGCAATAGCAGCATTTGTCCGCTCACTTGTCTCGATGGATTCTCCGTTCGACAGATATGTCCGCAAAGAGACGGACACACTTGATGATGCAGTAAAGCGTGGCTTTAATCTTTTTACAGGCAAAGGCAAATGTGCATCATGTCATTTCGTCCCGCTCTTTAACGGCACTGTGCCGCCTATCTATGATAAGAGTGAGTTCGAGATACTTGGCGTACTTGAACGACCTGATACCATTAAAGGGAAACTTGACACTGACCTCGGCAAATCAGCTATTGATGGTATTACGCTAAACAAATTCGGCTTCAAAACACCGACACTTCGTAACATTGCACTTACTTCTCCCTACATGCACAACGGTGCATACAAAACGCTTCAGGAAGTAATGGATTTTTATAATCATGGCGGCGGAGCAGGCGTTGGGGATGACGTACCGAATCAAACACTTCCTGCTGATAAATTAAATCTATCGAAGCAGGAGATAGCTGACATCATTGCATTCATGCACACACTAACAGATTCGACGCATATCCAAATGAATCGCCCGAACTCACTTCCGAGATTCAACAAACGCGAACTCGCCAGCCGTCCGATCGGTGGCTCGTATTAATTAGCCGTTGAGTGTTTTGTAGATAGGATAGAGTTTGTTTTCGGGCCTCGGCGGTTTTAAGAATGGCTTCTCGATGAACTTGTACAAGTAGTGTATAGGTATGATCGAGAGCAAGAGCCAGCCGAAGCGGATAAGCATGTATGCAACATTGCCGGGTTCGATGCCAAGCTGTGTCTCAATGATCCAACTTAGTTGGAGATGGAAGAGATAAAGCGAGTAACTAATCACCCCTATCTTCACAAACCATCTGAATAAGAAAGAGCGGCTTACTTCCTTCGTTGATGAGTATTCCCTGAATGCAACGAAGAATACAAGTAGGGCAAAACCAATCCCGAAAAGTATATCCGTCGCTACCCAAAGTTCTTGA
>JAYUZC010000404.1:0-8528 GCA_043752045.1 Bacteroidota bacterium
TATAAACGGTGTCCCGGTTGGATTCGCAAACTTTATTGTTTTTGCAGACTCAGCTGTTTTGCCAAAGGTAACATTTGATTCACTTTATATTATAAATCCAATTTCGTCATGTGGTTACCAACCTCCTAAGCCAGTGACCTCAACCGTGACGCCACCATTGGGATGTGGTATTCAAACCCTTTCACGATTTATACATTTAGGTGAAAAACCAAATATACGTTTGTACCCAAATCCTGCTAATGACAACATTTCATTGGTGTCGGATTCTAATATACAAAATGCCGAGATTGCTGTAATAGATATGTTAGGGTCGGAGAAACGTAGATATACAAGCAGTATAGAAGCAAATAAAGCCTTTCCAATCGATCTTGCTTCTTTGGCAAATGGAGTTTATATTATCTCTGTCGCCTCACCTTCAAGTTCTTATCGACTTTCATTTGTACTTTCTCGGTAAAATGTAAGAGCAAGGTGAATTGATTTTCATTCATGACCTAAAATAAAAAAGCCGCCCGACGTGAGCGGCTTCCTTCTTCCGAATCGAAAGGGTCCCCTAGGGACTCCCACATATCCTCTCGACCGGTTTCCGGAAATCTAATAGATATGTATCTTCGGTCGTGTTTCTCGATTCGGAAGTACTCACCATGCGCCTCGCGTTGCCGCGTTTTTCTAAGGGAACATCATCACACACCATGCAGCGGTGCGAGAGCGTCATGGCAAGTACATCGTTTCCTTCCTTTTGAGAAGAAGTGGTGTCTGTGACCACTATTGTATTACCCTACAATTACTATGCCAATTATCCTGTATTTTATTGCAACATCGCGCTACTTTCGCGTGTCGTGTATATTTGTAAGACAATCTTGAAAAGATACATGAATACTACACGACGTGATTTTTTGCAGTCCTCTCTCTCTACGCTTGCCGGGCTTACTATTGTTGGGTTTGTAAGTCCAACACATATTGGTTGCAGTGATGACCCTGCCTCATCGAACACGAGCGATGCGGGTAAATCTATAACTGTTGATGTTTCTACACTTGATGCGAGCGGGAAGGCAGTGCGGACAAGTTCTCCATCAGGTCGTCCGCTTATTGTTATTCGCAGAGCCGGCGAGATGTTTGTAACGCTTCTTCTTGAATGCACACATGCGGGATGTCAGGGAGATAGTTTATCTAATAGCAGTTCGGGTATCACATGCGGATGCCATGGTTCGACATTCGATCTTGAAGGAAATGTAACCGGAGGTCCGGCTACCAGTGATCTTTCAACATTTACAACGGTCTATGACGGAGCGACCAAAAAAGTAACGGTTACTTTTTAGCAGATTCTTTTGCGCGTTCGTTCTCTTCGATGATGCGTTGGATGTTTGCAGTCGCACCCCGAACGGTATCTTGATAGACCATAATCGCTTCATCGTATTCTTTCGAGCGGATTAGGTGTATAAACTTTTTATACCCATCGAGAGGGAATTTGCCGGCAAATAAATTATGACTGATCGTTGCAAGTACACGACGATTGATAAGATATATATCGCGGCAGACCTTATAAGCATAAGTATCTATTGACGGACTGTGTAAAAGGTCGCGAAGTTCGGTCAGTAGTACGACCGTTTGTATCGGCTCTTGGGAGACATCAAGTTGCTCGATGATCTCTTCGGCTTTTTTGAGAAGTTTTTCATTGTAGTGCGGCAGCGCATGGAGGATGATAAGAGGTATCAGGGCAATATAGACATCACCGACGGTTCGCATATATTTCCGTTCCATCGCTTTGACGATCGTCCCTGAGCGTGGACGAACCTCAAGATATCCTTCACTTTCAAGCACTTTACATGCTTCGCGGACAGGCACACGGGATGTGCCGAATTCAGCGGCTATATCGCGTTCGGCGAGTTTTTCACCACCGGGTAGCGTACCTTCAATGATACGAAGCCGAAGCGCATCGGCTATTTTGGTAGAAGCGTTCTTGTGTATGATGGTTCGCATGCTAAACTAATATACGAAGGAAACCATCACTTCGCGGTGATTTACAGGTTTTTACTGCAGCTCGGTGATGACTTTCTCTGATATGTCGGGCGTGGTGCCGGAGATATAATAGTAGGCAAGCCGATTCATAACCACATCATATCCTTCACGTTTAGCCACCTTTGCGACAGCTGCTTTATATTTTGCAAGGACCGGGGCATACCGCTTTGTACGTTCTTGGGCAAGTTCGCCGACATCTTTTTGTTGCTTTGCGATAGCATACTTATTGAGCGAGGTCTGCATCATGCTGATCGTATCAAGCTCGATCTTACGTGCGGCATTGCTCATCTTCGCAGAGTTTTCTTTGAACTTCTCGGTGCGGTCGGTTATCAGCTTTGTATATGCGGCGGCAGTATCCGCCCAGCGTTGGATAAGCGCCTGAAGTTCGCCCTCGATCTTTTTGCTTTCGGCTAAACTATTTAATATCATCGCTTCATCAACCACAGCGACCTTCTGCCCGAAGGAAGTCCCCGCACACAAAACCAAGAACAATACACAAATTTTCTTCATAGACTATCGTAAGGATGTAAAGAGCAAACAACGCAAGAAACGCAGGATTTGTCCCGTAGGGCATGCGACCTTTTCTCCTCTTCTGTCTCTTACTCTATAGTAGCGCAGACATCTTGTCTGCATCTTGGGAAGAAAACCGAAGAATGCAGGTGAGGACACCTGCGTTACATATTGACTGCATGGACACATCACTACGGCGTAAGCACGTACGCTTCATGGATCTGCTCGAACCCGTCCGGACGGGTCTTGGGCAGTTTGCTCGGTCGTTGACACGCGACCGCGAGTCGGCGCGAGACCTCGCTGCCGAAGCGATACGCATCGCCTATGAGCAGTTCGATACGCTCCGTGATGAGGGAAAGTTCAAAAGCTACCTCTATACAACGCTCTCGCATTTAGCACAACGTGCAAGTTGGCGAGAACGCAACCGCGTCGCATTTGACGAGGTGAAGGCAGCGAACATACAGTCGAACGGTGCAAGTCCTGATTTGGGACCGGACATCGAAGCGCTTTATCAAGCGTTAGCAAAACTACCGGAAGAGATGCGCGAGGCAGTTGTGCTTTTTGAAATTTCAGGGTTATCATTAGTTGAAGTATGCGATGTGCAACATGCTTCGCTCTCTGCGGTCAAGAGCCGCATATCCCGTGGGCGAAAACAGCTCGCCGAGATACTGCGTGTTGATGAAGTTAGTAATGAAAACGAGTTTCCGCAAGCAGCAGTAACACCTATCACGGTACGTGAGTCAAGAAGCGTGGCGCGAGAGATGAAACCTGCGGCAGCATTTTATAGACAATCGAAATAGTCCTATGGAAAAGAACAAGAACATATCGCTTGACGAACTTTTCGCCCGTGCAAAAGGCGAGGAGCCGGTTATATCGCAAGAAGATGTTCGTACTATCGTCAGTAGTGCAACGAGTCCCGTGCAGTCAATACAACAAACAACATCAATCATATCACGAAAGGGATTCATCATGACAGGATTAGGATTAGTCGGCGCGACAGCTGCGCTGGTAGGGTATTTGACAATGGGTTCATCGAATGTCATTCCGAAGGAGTCTTCGACCGAGGAATCTGGAATAAGCAGTCTGCCGCCCCAGACCCCTCACGTTGTTCGGGGCGACATTGCCGAAACAACAACTCCAACGAACGAACCCAAGAAAGAAGTAAAAACAGCGAAGAAAATTATTATCGTTAGTGATAACGGTGATGGTACGCAGTTAGCTATTGACCCAAATGTACCGGAACCGCCAATCCCTTCGATACCACCTCTCTTGCCCGACGGCAAGCTGATGGCTCCGGTCGAGGTTGAGATGGTTAGCATCATTCAAGCGAAGGATGAAGACCTTGCGAAGCTTGGATTAGAGAAAACATCCAATGGAGATTTACTTTACAGAGGTAAAAACAACGATGGATCGGTAATGACAATCACTATGCCTATAAATGGATGGGGTGTGGTGACAAATTTTGTAAAAGGTAAAGGTGACGAAAGTGAATCGAAACTCATGCCGACAGTCATCACCGACGGACGAGGCAATAAACATTTCATTAACTATTCAGATGAGAATTCGACACTCCAGATGCAGATGTATGACATCAAAATACCGAACGATATTACAGTTGACAGTGAGAATGGACCGAATATCCATATCCAAAACCACAAAGCAAGTATTGTGATAAATGATGATGAAGTTACAGATGGAAAGAAGGTACGCTCACATACTAATATGCGCAAGAAGATCGTTATTTCGCATGATTCATCTTCGGTAGATGATATATCTGAACTACATAATTTGAGAGTAGATATTCACATTGATGGAGAAGATGGCATGCCGAGCAATTTTAACTTCAAGATGAACTTTGCCGATTCATCAATGGACAAGAATGATGTCTTTCGTGAAGCGATGTCAAAAGCAAAAATTGCTATGAAGGATCTTCGTGTCAAGATGGATAGTGCAGATGCATCAATGATCAACATACAATTGGATAAGGGCTTCAAATGGAACGGTAATCTACCGGGTTTTGATGACGCAATAAAGAATATTGACAAAGAGATGAAGAGAATCATTGTCAAGGATAAGAACATTGAAGTGAATGGTAGTCCATTTAGCAATGAAGATGTGATAATGCACATTCAGAATCACGGTGCCAATATGCGTAAGATGGAGGCGAAAATATCTGCTAAGCTGAACTCGCTCGTCCCCGTTCTTGTCCGTAAGGCGACGGAGGTCAAACACAATGAAGCTGAGAACCGCGATTATGATAATGGCGTAATTATGTGGTTCGAGCCGGGGCAGTTCGGTAAGCAGGTAGGAACTTCAAACCAAATAGGTGGTACAACAGATATCGTCAACGGCATAAGCAACACTCCAAACGGTGTAATCTATGGTCAGGATAAAGCATCAAAAACTACTTCTATAAATGAAGTATCTGTTTATCCGAACCCAGTTCGTACTACAAAGACGAACATACACTATAAACTTAGCGAGCCACGTTCTCTTGCATTCAGCATCCATGACATTCTCGGTAAGAAGATCGTTGATTGTGGCTCACTCGCCGAACGCCCGCAAGGCGAGTACGACTTCGAGCTGAACATCGGCAACATCCCCGCCGGTATCTACCTCGTAGTCATCACCTCCGACAAAGGCGAGCAAACGATACAGCGCATTGCAATAGAGAAGTAACGCAGGTTTCCAACCTGCATCCCCGAAAGACGTACACGTAGGGCACACAGCAGTGTGCCCACTTTTATATTTATAACTCATCCGCCACAAGGCGTGCATAATGGGGCCATTCGCTTGTAAAGTCTTGTTTGAAGCGTTCGAGAGTGGAGCGTTTTATTTCTTTTCCAGTAAGCTTTTTTGTGGTGAGTTCTTCAAGTAAAGTCAGGAAATATCCCCAGCCAGATACGTTTATGGAATACTTCCGTGAGCGAAGCCACTTCTTGTTGCGCTCGGTGAGCTGCTGAACGAGTTCGTACTGCTCGTGGTAGAATGCAAGCACGACCTCATCGCAGCGGAACATCACTTCATAAAGAAAGAAGAAATTATCCTCCATGTTTTCGGCAAGTCCTGATTCGATGTATGTCCGAGCGGCGGTTAGATCCCTGCGAAGCAGAGCAAGGACTGCTTTGTGTGTTGTGCCAAGCACGCGAAGCGCGGCGTTGGATTCTGCGAGTTCGCGGCTAAATGCATATTCGGTTATCTCACGAGCGAGTTCATCTTCCTCTGCAATCATTGCTATGGTTATATATGCATTCACATAGAGGTAGCCGCGTTTAATAACATCATCGAAGGTCGGATGCAGACGTTTATACATCGCAACCGCTTCATCCGCTTTCCCGATGTATGCCTCAAGTTCTGCGATGCGTAACTCGTTGGTCTGGTAATAGGATTCTTGTTCGGGTGTGACGTTATTTCCGAAAAGCTCACGGTTCTTATAAAGCCACGCTAGCCGTTCGTAAGGATCCCACTTCACATAATCGAGCATGATCTGCTTTCCGTCATGGAAAAGCATCTTCGCGCGGAAATCTCCGTGCTTTTGAACTCGCTCTTCTATGGCGTCAAGGAGTTCATTTGCCTTTCGCTCCATATCCGATACTTTAAGCCGTTTTCTTGATGGCTGTGCAACAACTTCATGGAAGATGCTTCGCATCTCGAAGAATGTTGCCTGCGTTTGATCATAGCTTCCTTTTGCTTCGAAATATTTTTTTGCAATCGACCGTGCATAGTCGAGGTCAAAGGTTCTGACCTCGAAGCGGAAAAGAAGTGTGAAAGTAAGTTCGTAAAGTTTGACAAGAGAGTCAGTATCGTCCATGTTACGATAACTTACCTCAAGCCGTCCCACTTCATCAAGAAAGTGCTTATAGAGAAACTTTCGTGTAGCAGGCGGAGCGCATCAAGTTCATTCTCCGAAAGCACTTGGTAGCAATCTTGCAAGAGTGCTGATGTTTGCCGGTATAGATTTGTCTGAGTAAGGTCAAGTTCTTTGGTGAGCTGTTCGGTGGGGGGGAGTATTTTGTCACGGTAGCCAACAAATAACTCCAGTACCTCTTTCCGTCGTGGGGATAGTTCTGCACCTCGCAGCTTGGCGATCTCTTCAGGCGAGAGTGTTCTGATGAAGTCGTCAAGAAGCATCAGCTACTATATATAAGGTGAGTATTTTGTAAGGTTTTGCCGAAAATCGGTCTTTGTTTTGTGCTCATGGCGGGGTAATTTTGCACCTGATTTACTTACTTACCCAAAATACCATGAGACAACGCATTCTAACACATCTTTTTGAGCTTGCATTTCTGGCAAGCACATCGGCTATTTCTGTAGCTCAACATTCCCTGCAAGTTGATAATGGCAGCGGATATGTGGGCATTATTGACGCATCCGGCGTACCAGCGGGCATTACGACCTATTCACTTCCAAGTATCGGCGGCTCACTCGTCACGACGGCATCAGCAAATCTCGTCTTCTGGAAGCTTGGCGGGAATTTGCTCACATCAGGCATAGATGGCATAAACAACCGAATTGGTACGAACGCCGGCTCGACGCTTATTCCTGTGAATATTGTCATTGGCGGTAATCGTATCGTTCGTTACACACCCGGCTTTGCAGGAGTAAGCCCGAACATTCTCAGTGGCTCACCCTCGAATGTGCAGGCAGCCGGTCTTGACGGTTCGGTCATAGCCGGCGGAGGAAGAGGAGCTAACCCTAACATTTCAAATGGCAACTATAATTTTATAGGAGCAGGGTTTGGGAACATTACAGGAGGTGGTATTGGGGTATTCGATGATCTAAATGTTGTTGTAGGTGGGCAAGAGAATACAGCCAATGGAGGCAGTGGTTCACAGTCGGGCTGGAATTTTATTGGCGGTGGATATTCAAATATGATAACTGGAGGTACAGGTTTAAACTCTGGTTCAAACGTGATAGCTGGTGGCTTTGACAATATTGCTACAGGTGGTGGAGCTACGAATTCCGGTAGAAATAGTATTCTTGGTGGATTTCAAAACAATGCATCTGGAAGCAGTGGAGATGTTTCGGGCCACAATATTATTGGCGGTGGCTATCAGAACCTTGCCTTTGGTAATGCAGGGGCAGAGTCTGGCTTGAACACTGTCGGCGGAGGTTACTCAAACGATGCCTCGGGCGGCAAGAACACCATCGGCGGCGGATACAATAATACAGCAACTGCTGGTAGTGGTACGAACTCATGGACGAACACTATCGGGGGTGGTAGTGTGAATAATGCGTCGGGCAGTACGGGTAATACCTCTGGTTTTAATGTAGTTAGTGGTGGTAACGGTAATTTAGCAAACGGGTCATCGGGCTTGTATTCAGGGTATAACACAATCGTCGGCGGTGGTGTAAATAATGCGAGCGGCAGCACAGCAACGACGAGCGGGTACTCTGGTCTTAACTTTGTCGGTGGTGGAAATAATAACGATGCACGAGGTAATGCGGGGGATTATTCAGGAATGAATGCTATCGTCAGTGGATATTTCAATCGAGCGTATGGCGGAAGCGGGTTTAACTCCGGTGGTAATTTTGTCGGCAGCGGGTTTCAGAACTTTGCATACGGCGGTGCTGGGCTTTTATCAGGATACAACAGCATCGGCAGCGGCTATCAAAATCTTGCCTTTGGCAATGCAGGTGCAGAGTCCGGCATGAACACTGTCGGCGGTGGCATTTCCAACGATGCCTCGGGCGGGAAGAACACCATCGGTGGTGGATATGATAACACAGCAACCGCAGGTAATGGAGTCAACTCTTGGACGAATACAATCGGCGGCGGTAGTGTCAATAATGCATCGGGCAGCACCGGTAATACCTCTGGTTTTAATGTAGTAAGTGGAGGTAATGGCAATTTAGCCAATGGCTCATCCGGATTATATTCGGGATATAATACAATTGTCGGCGGCGGTGTAAACAATGCGAGCGGCAGCACAGCAACGACGAGCGGATACTCCGGTCTTAACTTTGTCGGTGGTGGGAATAACAATGATGCCCGGGGTAAT
>JAYUZC010000405.1:0-19524 GCA_043752045.1 Bacteroidota bacterium
TATTGGGGCGATAAAAGCGTATCCATGAGAATGCAAAAATACGAAGATAGGTGGTAGAAAGCCACAGAATAGGTATTTGCTTGTGTTACGATTTTTTCACACTAATAACAGAACAATCCTTGGGCGGAGGTGTTTAGTATGTAGGTATCCCGTATCAGGAAATATGCAGAGAAACATCATTATCGTTTTTATACTGTTCGTCTTTTCCGGTCTCTCGGCACAGCCGTGGTCGCCGTGGCAGATACCTACCCCATTGCAAACTCTTTCTATCCCGCCAAATGGCAATAAAGTGGTATTCTCGCAAGTTAACCTCCCCGTCGGTATGAGGTATGCCGTCCATACCGAGGATCGTTTCAAAGTTTCTAGCGGCAATGAACTTGCTGATGGAAGGTACTATGTTAATATCGTATCGTTTGCTTCCGGTGCTCTGGTAAATGTTGGGCTGAAATACCAGATAGGCACAGCCGCCGAAGACTGGTTCAACAATGCACCTCCGACTCAGGGCTATATGGGCAATCATCAGTACGACGCAAGTTTGAATTCAAATGGAACAGGTGCGCTTTCCTTCCGGCTTTTTGACAGAGGCGATCCGCCGAGCAACTTTTACAACGATAACAGCGGCAACATCAACGTCACTGTTGCCCGTGAAACACCGGGGCTTTCCGTAAAACGTGACACGGTCTTCTTTCCGATGACGAAAGTCGGAGGCACGACCGTCGCTCTTGATTCTATCCAAGGATACGGTACACAAGGCTACCAACTTGAAACTGTCGCTATGTTAGGTGCGAATCCATCGGTGTTTGGTGTTATCAGCGAGCGAACTGTACCCTTCGGATTGCGGGATGCGACTAATGAGTTTCAGTTTACATTTATTCCAACATCGGTCGGTACATTTACTGCTGAATTTCATCTATATTCAAGCAGTGCATTTGGCGCAGATAAAGATCGTATCATTTATCTTGTTGGGCAAGGGGTTAAGTCAAATGTACGGGTCATCCCTGACACGTTAGATTTTGGCATCGTCTCAAAAGACCAGACAAAAGTACTTCCCCTCACGTTTTTGAATTCGGGCAATAGCGGTGCCACTATCCTTGGTGTTTCAATGGTCCCTACCACTCAGCCATTCACCGTGAGCGGTATGCCATCATTTGTGTCGGGTCCGGGACAGATCGATCTACCTGTAACGTTCAGCCCTTTAGCATTCGGTACATATTTTGCACGATTCGATTTTGCTCTTGATGATGGCGGCGTTGTTACCTGCTACGTAAAAGGTACTGCCGCAATAGGTGTGCCGAACTACGATACAGGTGATACATTGAACTTCGGTAAAGTTGTCATCGGACTTTCTCGAACGCTGCAATCTACCTTCAGAAATAAAGGAGATGCTAACCTGACGACTACAAGCGGAGTCATATCGAATCCATTAGAGTATAGTGTAGTCGGCAATACCGGATCGTTTACCTACAGTCCAAATAGCGGCGAAGTATATAACTTCACTTTCGCACCGAAGGTACATATCCCGAATGACGGAAACCATGCTGGAACATTTACATTATACTTCCCCGATCAAGCACCGAAGGTGATGTATTTCTTAGGGACAGACCATCTCCCACAGGAAGCAACGCTCTTTATCAGTCCGAATTACTACACGACTCACGGCAAAGAAGTAACTGTCTCGCAGCAGCTTCTTAGCGATCTATCGGGGACATTCACTCCAATTCGTTCTTTAAGCGAAAGCATCACGTTTGATCCGGCACTCGTTGAGGTGATGGCTGTCGAGCGCGGAGCGCTTTTAACTTCAGGTGATTGGCTCTTCTCCAATACCGTTACCCCGGGGAGGATAGATATTTCTATCTCAGCGACAACATCTCGCTTTGATAAAACTGGTGAGCTTGTAAAGATCAGGTTCAAAGCAAAGACGACTGCTCCGCCTGATAGTTTTACCGATCTTATCCAGACAGGTATTGATTTCTCCAACAGCATTGAGCCGCTTGCGAAAGCGGAGAACGGTCGGATCACCATAAGTGATATTTGCACTCCGGTACGTTTGAAAGAATTTAAACCCGGCAGTTTTATTGAAGGCAATCATCCGAATCCCTTCAACCCAACGACACGGATAAAATACTCCGTCGGCGGTGATGAGCCGACCCGTGTTGTCCTCAAACTTTATGATGCACTTGGCAGAGAACTCAAAGTACTCCTCGATGAAGTTCGCCAGCCAGGGTATCACTACTACAATTTTGATGGTTCTCCCTACCCGAGCGGTGTCTATACATATACTTTTACCGTCGGTGATACCTTCGGTTCACATAGAATGATTTTAACAAAATAAACCTCCGTTATGAATACATGGCTCCCACTTCTGGGCAGAGTGCTGATGTGCGCTTTGTTCATCAAAAGTGCCTTTGGTAAAATAGAAGATCCCGAAGGGCTTGCTTCGAAGCTCGCTGAAAAAGCGATGCCGTTACCTGATGTACTCGCTTGGGTCGTCATCGCAACCGAACTCATATTCGCAGTGATGATACTTATTGGCTACAAGACCCGCCTCGCGGCGTTCGGGCTGATCCTTTGGCTAATCCCCGTCACCTTCGTCATGCATCCACCAACCGAGGAGAAACAGCTCGGCGCATTTATGAAGAACATGGCCCTCATCGGTGGCTTGATCTTCATCGCCAAAGCCGGTGCCGGCGAGTGGGCAGTCGAGAAAGTAAAGTACGAATAGTTGGTCTGTAAGTCATTGATTTTATTAGGAAGTAACTGTGCACCACACTGGGGTCGGGGTTCGTGAATCGGGGTTCGGGTTTCGTGGGGTGCCGTAAATTTACACATTTGAGATAGGGTTGTATCGGGGTGTGGTGGTATGGACGTATGGTAATTGGGGGTTGTCATTCCGAACGGAGTGAGGAATCTGGATAAAGAAGAATCTATCAGAAAACGGCATTTCCGACGAATCACGACACACGAACCACGATTCACGAATGTCCAAACTTTCCCATGCAAAAATACGAAATTCAAAATCAATCCGCAAGATGCCTGCCGAAAAAAGCATCTAAACCATTGAAAATCAACAAGATAATCTTTGGACAATTCAATTATTGCCGTTTCCAGCTCAATATCGCCATTTCCGATAGGCACCTATCGTACCCTGGGTCTCCGACTTACTCTACTCCAAAACTACCCTCTTTATAACTGACTCACCCGCTGTTCGTATGATAACTGTATAGGTACCGGCAGGTAGTTCTTTGGCTTGAAAAAGGTAACGGCTGATACCTGATGCACCTGTTGCTGATCTGTGTAATACTGACTTACCAAGGATGTCATAGACAGTAATAGTAATCGGCTCTGCTTCTTGGAGTGATACTTCTACAGTAAAGTTATCTCGTGCCGGCTGCGGGAAGATACTCACATCGAAGGTAGTAAGACGAGGCATATCACTCACACCTGTCTTGCCCTGTCCTTGTGCAATAATGACAGATCGGTCTTTATTCTCCGGGGAGAACGGCGCAGAGATATCTGTCTGCCAGATGATGATAGCAGTATCAATAACCGATTCTTCAGAAGTATAGCATATCCGTATCTTCTTCGAACCTTCGGCTGGGATAAGCCACGGGAAAGGAGGAATGCTTGTCTGATCGAGTGTAAAGTGCTGGTTGGATTGTAACTCTACTCCCGTGATAGAGAAATCAACAACTCCCGTATTTCTCACTTCAACCTCTTTACAGCTTTTGATACCGTTATCAATTGTGCCAAAGAGCAGGTCTTTGGCTGCTATAATTGGAGTAAATGACTGTGCCACGAGCGGTATCTGAAGAGTGTTACATCCTGCCTTGACCGTTAACCTATCAATGTGGTTCATCTCATCAGTTGAGCTGAAGCAGACGGTGGCTACCAGAGAATCACCGGGCTTGAGAACTGTTGGTGCAGAAGGTACGACCGATTGTAGCTGGAAGAAAGGAGTTACAGTCGAGACCGATTCGATCTCCATCGGTTCAGTATTATTAGTCAGGTTCTTAATGACATACTCTTTACACACTGTCTTCCCTATAGCGGGTTTGCCGTAGAGTCCTTTCGACTCTGTCGGTGTGACAGTAATAGACTTCGGCTTCATGCGAAGTTCAATGATATTGCAATTACCGGCGGCATCATAGATAGCTATCGGCGCATAAACATCTTGGTCAGGATGTATTGCGCGTACTGAAAAACATTGTGTTTGCTTATCTCCGGGCAATGAAAATTCATTGAGTCCAAGCGGGTCAAGTTCAATAGGAAGCAAGCAGTTCTTATACTCGTAATTCTTAGGATGATAGAGTGCCCCTTGTGGGTCATCTATGAGTGTTACGAACCGTATCCCGCCCTCTTCTCTACCATCAGTAGCACATATATCCCATCCGTTACATAATGTGTCAACGGTAATGCTTAACTGATTTGTACTAAATTTATTGAAAAGCTTCATGCCCACAGGATGTGCTTCAGCACCGCAGAAATCATCACCATCTCCATTAGGCGAATCATTACCAATACTTCCTACCTTATATGAGAATTGATATGCAATAAACGGTATATCTGACTTTGCAAAGTATGCATTTTTTGTGTCTACTCTATATGTTACGGCTTTTAATCCGGAACCTGTAGGCATTGAGCCAGTCCCCCAAGTCTTAGCAGCGCTCATCGCATTTGATATTGATAAGAACTGACCATTATTTACGGATACTAAAATATTGTCAAAAGTTTTAGCAGGTGCAACAATCGTCACATAATTACTTTGATACTTCTCGTAAATACTTGGTACGGTTGCATAAAAATATCCTTTCCAAAGGGAAGTATTCTTCCATCCTGATTTTGGCACAATGGTATTCATACTTGGAGCACCGTACTGATTGTAGTTTTTCTGACTTCTTAGGTCATACTGAATGAGAGAAAATCTGCTCCCTAAATTCTCGGATGAAAATGCCTGCGGTAGTGTCCTGTTTGCTAACTCAACAGGTGTATATGGGATAGGATTGAAGACTTGGCTACCTGCACCAGAGCCAATGACGCTAACTGATGAAGGAGTATAGTCGGTTGAAACGAAGATGCGATAATTTTCACCTAATCCGTCAATAGGGTTTCCGGTCGCTTCTATCATTGGGATCGTATAGAGTCCATCATTATCCCAAAACTCAACCGGGAGCATTTGCTCTATGAGAAAATCTCTACTATCAGTATTGACCGCTTCATCTGCCGAACCATCCCCGGGAGATGAATTTTGATGTCCTGATATGAGGGCAACAGGTTTATCTGACTCGACAAGTGTACCTGATATATCATCAGTGCCTTCAAAGAGTGCGCTTGCTGATTTGACAAGATAACTCTGCCCTTTGTTCAAGGTAATTGTATAAGGTTTAGGGGTACCATCGGCACCAGGTCCTTGATTTACCCCAATGCCGCCACCTTCTGTAGCACATGAAGGTGTTATTTTTACTATTGTTCCATTATACCCACCGACTATAGTAAACTGCCCACATGTATAAAGTCGCAATCCTTTTCCCCAAGGAGCTAAGGTACTATATCCTGCATTATCATTATAGGAAGCAACAA
Organism: Bacteroidota bacterium; assembly: GCA_043752045.1. Taxonomy (GTDB): domain Bacteria; phylum Bacteroidota; class Ignavibacteria; order Palsa-1295; family Palsa-1295; genus DATDEW01. The sequence continues at coordinate 5,578 of JAYUZC010000405.1, forward strand.
CATACTTTTTTCCCCACGCAGCAAGAGGTAGTGCGAGATAACTACCTTGTGAACCGGGACCATAACTTACATACGTAACAGTAATGGGTATGTCAGAGGTAATGTTGCAAGTATTATATTCAGGTGCCTCACCCTTACCATTTACAGGTTTGAGTTTTGTAATGTCAAGTCGAACCTGAAGTGAATTGCTCTCGCCTACTGTGTAGATATGGGTTTGAATCTGATTTGCTCCGTTATCATAATATGAAACCGAGACCTTTGCCTTCTGTGACGAACTAATTTCCGCAAATAACTGATAATTTGCAGAATAATAACCCATTGAATCTGTAGCTGTCGGATGTAAATACCCCAGTAAAAACTCCCTCCCCTCGGAGTAGAAGCCGCGGTCTTGTGCGAAGGATAGGGATGTAACGACAGAGAAAAGCGCAGCAAAGATGTATTTCATGTGCTTCCGAACGAAAAGTGTGAATCCTCGACTTTAGGAAAACGATTGGGGCTGGGGTAAGTTACAAGGATTTGCCCAAAAAAATAACAACTACCGTACCTCTTCCCACTCTTCGCAGGCGGCGTGTTTGGTCAGGAGGACGGAGAGGGCGTTGGCTGTCCAGTCTTTATATACTTTGGCGTATCCATACTTGCGGTAGCGGCGCGGTGATTCAAAGACGAGGAGCTTATTATCAAACCGAACTTTGCCGTAACTCTTGAGTCGTTTATAGAACTCGAAGTCTTCACCTGCCGGAAGCAAATTATTATACCCCCCCAGCGCACTGAACGCCTGACGCCTGACTATTTGGCATTCACCTCTGGCAAGACCGATACCAAGCCGATTGACAATGCGAACATACAAATTAAAAAAGCCGTGAAAGAGCACGTCGGAGAATTTCCGTTCATCGGGGTCAACCTCGACTTTTACTGCAAGAGCAAGCAGCGACGGGTCAAGCAGAAAACGTCGTCGGACGAGCTCAAAAAATTCTTTGGGTTCATGGATGAATGAATCCGCATTAAGGAAGATAAGCACATCGCCTGATGCAAGTGTTGCGCCGCGGTTGCGCCCCTCGGCAATAGTTTGCTTACGGTTTTTTTCTTCATGCACTGCGATCTTATCGGCAAAGGCGGCGGCGATGCCGATGGTTGAATCATCGGAGCCGCCATCGCTCACGATAATTTCAATGTTATACTCTTTCTTCAACGGCTGCGTAAACTCTTGAAGGCAGCGAGTGAGAAGTTTCTCTTCGTTCTTTGTCGGGATAATGACCGATAGCCGAAGTGCGCCGATACCTTCGCGGCGAATGACTTTTTTTGGACGCGATATGTTTTTCTCTTGCTTCACCCTATCGACATCTTGAACGGGAAGAGTATAAAGAATCTCGGCTCGGGCGAGATGCGAAATGCCGGAGCAGGGAAATGGATATACTTCATTCCTCTACGTATAAAATTCAAAAAACCGATACTTGATTCCGGAATGATCTTTTCCATATCATAATCAATACCGATATAGTATGCAACTTTACGATCTTTGTAGGGGTCATCGCCGGGTACGGTTGGGGCATCAAGTGAATATCCGCCGACACCGAATGCAAGATTCAGCCATTCAGGCACAACCCCTTGCATTGAGCGGGGCAGTAGTCCGTTGATATTCGCCGTTACCCAATACGATTGTCCTTGATAATCATCAATGATATTAACTTGGTGTGCATTCGGGTCAGGGTTCTTTGGTGTGGGGATATATGACCACTTATAGTCGAAGTTCTTCATGATAGGGATGGTGTTACGAATAACATAGAATGCAGAGCCGGCCATATTTGCTTTCATGTCACCTTGCGAAAATCCCCAATCGCGAGCGAAGCCATCTTCAATTTCTACATAGAGCTCAAAGAGGAGCGAACTTGCCGCGCCGAGAAATACAGATTGTTCTTTGCTAAAACCTGCCCACGAGTATGCTTCATCAAAAAAGAACGAAGTGACGTATCCGCCGAAAGCATGACCGACCTTATCAAAGTTCTTTTCGTAATCGGGGTCGTCGTAGAGATGGAAGTCGCCTCGCTGATCTTTCCACCATGAGTTGTATTGGATTAAGTGAACTCCGGCTATCGAGCTGCCGACAACGGCAAGAGATGCTGCCAGCCGCCCCGGGTCAATATCCATCGTGCTCTGGCGAAGGACAAGTGTATCTGCGACTGGCTGCTGTTTTGAAATTTGCGGCATAGGTGCGACAGTATCCTCCTGTGCATTTGCAGAAGCAACGATAAGTAGAAGAAGTATAGCGAGTACGCTTTTCAAGCCAAGCAAACTACACATTCGTAAATTAGATAGTTCATCATTTGGAGGGCAATTCTTGTGACGATATTGTTACCGAAAGTTTTATCTCTTTGGTCGCTGATGGCTTTACGATGATGTCCCAGAACGGCAGCACGATAGAACCCTGATAGACTCTCTCGAAGCCCGCTTCGCTCGAAGCAACAGTCTCGATTGGAGTGCGCCAAAACGTAACGGAATCGTGTGTCTTAACATCAATGCAAATGCCTGACCATTCATCAACGAGTGAAAGCTCCTTCGCTTTTTTTATCTCGCCGCTTGAACGAAGCTGTTTCTTTGCCTTCGAGAGCTTCACGTCCGGCGACTTATAGTAGCGGTCATGAGCATCACCTGCAAGCAAGCCGAACGTCCACTCGGAGCCGAAACGCATATCAAGGGTTTCCTCGGAGTTGTTCGTTATATAATACGCAATATCTATGGTATTAGATGTAAATGAAGTTGATAGTTTCTTCTTGAGTTGAACAAGAAGCGAGTTGCCGTCTTGATGAACTCTACCATCCATCGTAAATTCAACATCTACTCCATCACTATTTTTTGTAATGATAGGTTTCGCTTCCATTTGTGAAAATCCACCGAACTCAAGGAAGTTCATTGATGCGAAATCTTCAAGCGTTGTTGTCCGTGAAATAAAATGTTCGATGAACGAACCATGCCGATACCAATCATAGATAAGATATTTTTCTAAGCCCTCTTCTTTAGCGAGTATTGCATCGTGTATCGACCCTGTCCCGTGTGCTTTTTCAACTGTCGTCGCAAACTTTACTTTTTCGTGATATGCTTCGGGAATGCGGTTGATAAAGTTTGAGACATTGAATGCTTTCGGAATAAAATCAATCTCGCTGATCGCTCCTCCTCGGGACGAATCGATTGTAAGCGAGAGTTCTTTCGTGCGAAGTCTGATGTTAGCTGTATCAATAGATACCGGCTCATTCTCTGAAAGAGCTTCCGCTTTAATAAGCTCGGTATAAACTCCATGACGAAGATTAGGCAAATAGATACCACCGAAGACTCCATGCCACAAGACATCATTGCATTGTGATGCAAGCAGATGTGTATAACCTTCGCTTGTCGTATCCGAATACTGCTCGCTCACCGCAAGCATCCGTTTGTGTAGATGATTTGATTCAGGATATTTCACGAAGAAATTACGCCAGTAGCCGCCTCGGACGAAGTGCATATACTCTTCCCATTTCTCTCGCTCTTCGCCAAGTGCATGGGAGAAGTGTTCATACTTCAAGTTCACTTTTGCAGTTGGCAGTGCCCACTGCATCATCTCGGCGTAGCTTGCATTGGGGAGGTAGATACGTCCCTTTGGCTTTATTGATTTCACTGCTTCGGAGAAGTGCAGTGGCTTAAGCCATGACTTATTCTCTGCTATCTTCGCAAAAAATTCTTTGAGCCAACCATCCTTATACACATGGTCGAACGTGCGAGGCCATACACCGAACTTCTCACCATCATCAGCGAATGTGACAATGTTCTTCCCGTCAATGCTTGACGCGTCGCGCAGAACTTTCAGCGTTTCATCAACAGGAGAGAATGGAATCGTATAACGAAGTGCCTTCGAGATAGGAAAGACGGCAACATCCTTGCCGTTATCTTCGGTCATGTAGTATCCAGTCAAGTCACTGTCTTCAAGACCTGCGGCGCGGAAATGCGTATCATCGAGGATGACATAGTTGATATTCGCTTTGTGCAGCGGCTGCACAAGCTGCTGCTCCCATACACGCTCGGCTAACCATAGCCCACTTGCATCATAATCGAGGAGTTCTTTAATGCGCGAGGTCAGTCTCGTTATCTGCTCATGTTTATCTCTATCAGGAATGACGGCGAGTATCGGTTCATAATATCCGCCCGAGATGATTTCAAGCTGTCCGCTTGTTACCATCTTTTTGAGCAGTGCAAGTTGCTCGGGATGGTTCTTCTCCAACCAATCAAGCAAGATGCCCGAAAAGTGGGTTGCAAACTTTACATCATACTTTGCGGCAAGCTTAAAGAACGGCAGATAGGACTTTTCATACGCTTCTTCGATGACGTAATCAAAGTTACCGATGGGCTGGTGGTTATGTGTGCCGAAGCAGAAGTTTACTGATTTCATCAGAGAAAACTAACACGGACAACCTTCTTTTCGTCGCGGACGAACTCATCGTAGCCATTAAGTATGAGTAATGATTCGGAAATATCTTTGATGTGCCTGAAATTCCGTGTTCGTTTCATTTCTTGTGAAAGATCGCCGCCTTTTAGGGCGAGAAGCGTCGCGCCGGGCTTTATAAGGTCTTTCGTCCAGACGACAAGTTCATCAAGCGGAGCAACTGCACGCGAGACGATAACATCGTACTGTTTCTTATGCCCATCTTTTGAAGCAAGCACTTCGCTGCGGTCAGTTATTGCTCGTACATTCATGAACCCAAGCGCGTCAATAAATTCCTGCACAGCCACAATCTTCTTGCCAATTGAATCAACGAGAGCGATAGTTATATCAGGGCGGACAATCTTTATCGGGATGCCCGGCAAGCCGCCGCCCGTACCAATATCAAAGACTGTTGCGTTTTGCGGAATGACAAAGTTCGAGACACTTGGTAAGAGAAGAGTAAGCGAATGGAGGATATGCTTCTCTAAGATATTATTTTCATCTTTTCGCGAGATAAGATTAACGAATTGATTTTTTGCTTTGAGAAGTTCGGCATACCGCCAGAGACCTTCCAACTGTTGGGTGGAGAGGTCAAGACCATTCTTAGATAATAGTGAGCCGAGTTCAGTTATTGTCATCAAAGAGCAAATCGTTTTTTGATGAATTCATCAACATGTTTACTGGCGTCTTCCTTCGCGGCTTTGTCGTGATTAGGGTTGCTTGGGTTTGCAAAGCCATGATCGGCATCGTATGTTCTTAGTGTCAGGTTCTTCTTTGCTTTTGTCATGGCTACTTCAAAGTTGGAGACCACTTCGGGTGTTATCCATTTATCCTTTTTTGCAAAGATACCAAGGATAGATGCGTGAAGGTTCTTGAGAACATCGGCATTTGTCTCGGGCATCCCGTAATAGATCACACATCCTGTTACACGTTTATCTTCAGGAAGTAGTGCCGCTTTCATTGACCATGAACCTCCAAGACACCAACCGATAGTAATGTAATGTGCTTCAATAGGGAAATAGTCGAATGCACCGTCAGTTATTGCTACACCGCGTCCGCTCGAAGCCATCTCCTGCATGTACTTCCCCGCATCTTCACGTGTTGTGGCAACTTTGCCGTCATAAAGATCAAGCGCAACTACCATCACGTCATGCGTTTTGCTAATGCGCTCGGCTTCGGCTTTTACATAATCATTGAGTCCCCACCATTCATGGAACATGAAGATAATATTTTTAGGATCTTTCTTCATGTTTGTGACAAATGCCTTACCCTCTTTTCCGTCAAGGCACTTAAATGTTATCCACTCACCTGTCGGAGCAGGGTCAGTAAACGGAAGCGGCTCGGCATGTGCTTTGCGGAATAACTCATCCGATACAAATGCCGCCATCTTGTTTTCAGGCAAAGAGCAACATGAACGCGTTTGACCATTTGCAAACGAATTGAGCATCAAGACTACAAATACAGCTATCAGTGTTTTCATAATTACTAAACGTCTATTTGCTAGACGCCTAAATGTCTGCTTACTTTCTCCATTCAAACACATGTTGTGCATATTGCTCTGCAAGTGCTTCTGCTATCTCGCTTGTTGCGGCGTCGGCAAGAATCTCGCAGTAAGGGCGTTCTTTTTCGGGGATGACCAGCACCCATGAATCGCTGCCGGGTATCGGCGAGAAGCGGATACCATCAACGAGCATACGCGGCATGTTCTTCGAGTGTTCAACGGCGCGGCGCATGACAGTGCCGAGCTGGTCTTGCGGACAAAGCGCGCTGCGTCGTGCTTGGTATCGTACAGGTATTTCGCTTGCTATTTCGGCAGTCGTACGTCCTATACGTGCGTGCATCTCGACGATCTTCGATGCAGTGAACATACCGTCAACAGCGAAGAAGTATTCAGGAAAGATAAATCCGCCCATCGTACCACCGACATACGAAATGCCTTCTTTCCCTCCTGCAACCATCATCGCAGCATGTGAATTTTTCGTATAGACAACATCAACTCCATACGAACGAGCGACCATCTCAACATCTGATGATGCAGAAACAGGTATTGCAATGCTCTTGACTTCTTTACCGTCTATCTTCTTGCTTTCTAAGAAAAGTTTTGTTACAAGTGTGAGTAAACGCTGATTGCTGTAGTGTGTGCCTTTGCTATCAACAAGCGATATACGCTCACCACCTGCATCAAGGATAAAACCAATGTCATAACCGAGTGATGTAACGATTCCTTTAAGCTGCGTGACGGAGCGGTCTATCTCTTCTTGTGAACGTGTGAGTTTACTCGGATCTAGATATCCGTTCATCGAGACAACATCTACTCCGAACGAGCCAAGTATGTTCGGGAAGATAGTTGATGTTATGCCGTATCCATAATCAATCGCAACTTTGAACTTTGATTTTGAGATAAGCTCTCTGTCGAGCGAACTTGTGAACTGGTTGCGGTATGCTTCTTCGCTATGAGCAGGGAATTCGATGTCGCCGACCTTCTCCTGTGGTGCACGCGGGAAATCTTCTCCGAAGAAATACCGCTCGATGGTCTTTCCTTTTGATGTAGTAAGGTCTTTACCATCTGAATCAAAAAAGATGAGGTCGGTTCTTGACCTGTCATTTGGGTTCTTGCGGATATGCACACCAGCTGCTTGTCTGCCCGAGACGAGGAAGTGACGTGTGAGTGGTATCGGTGTTTGCTGTAGGTCAGCAACGTTCACACCTGCGCTCATAAGCCCTGCCGTAAATGCACGACTCACTACTCGCGAAGCGGGGTCGCTATCACGTGAGACAACGACACGTTTGCTCATGCCGACCATTGCGCCAAGCGATGCGGCGACTTTCGCAGTGAATTCAGGAGTTACTTCTATATTGGAGATACCGGTAATACGTGAGTTTGTGAAGAGCGACTTCGTCCATCTGCCTTCCCATACCATGCTTGTATGGAGTATCGCGCCTGCATCAACTCGCTTCTGTGGCCAGAGCTTGACGTATGGCATAACTTCCGCGCCTTCGCCTATCTCACACCTTTCGCCCATAAATACGTGTTCGTGAATGACGGCATCGGCACCAACTTTTACACCGTTGCAAAGAACAACGTGGCTCATCCCGACACGTTCACCTATCTCGACATTATCCCATAAGACGCAGTTATCAATTCTCGCACCGCCATGAATAACGCAGTTATCACCGACTACGCAATTCAATACTTTTACACCGGGCGCTATCTTGACGTTCTTGCCGATAATGTTCTGACCGAAGAACTGCACATCTGCGACAAGCGAACCTTCGCCTACTATTGCACAGTCTTGCTCAACACCTTCAGACTCAATACGTACCCTTCCGCCAAGCGCATCAAGATGCGCTTCGTGGTACTCGCCGAGGTTGCCGATGTCGCGCCAGTAGCCGGGGGCAATGTAACCATACAACCCCGCATCTTCTTCGAGAAGCATCGGGAAAAGATCTTTTGAAAAATCGAACTCGCGTTTGTATGGGATTCGCTCGAATGCTTCCGGCTCTAAGATATAGATACCGGTATTAATAGTATCGCTAAATACCTCACCCCAGGATGGCTTCTCAAGGAAACGGCTTATCTTGCCGTCATCATTGGTAATGACTACACCGAACTGCAACGGATTCTTGACACGCGTAAGGACAATTGTAGCAACTGCCTTCTTTTCTTCATGGTAGGCAAGCGCGTCGGTGAGGTCAAAATCTGTGAGCACATCACCGGAAATGATAATGATACGTTCTTTCATCCCGAACTGCTCTGTTGCATTGCGGACGCTTCCGGCAGTGCCGTAATCAGCTTCGGCGCGGACGTAGTTCATCGAGATACCGAACTTTGCGCCGTCACCAAAGAAGCTCGATATTGCTTCGGGCTGGAAGAATAGGAGCGAAGTAAGGTCGCGCAAGTTATGTGCCTTCAGTAAGCGGACGATGTGCTCCATCATCGGCTTGTTCAAAAGCGGTACCATCGGTTTTGGCAGGTGCATCGTCAAAGGACGCAACCGCGTCCCAAATCCGCCCGCCATGATTATTGCCTTCATACGTGTAGAAGTGAGATTTAGAACTAATATAATGTAATGGAGCCGGAGAAAGTTTATTATGAGTTGGAAAAGATTCACTATCTCGATAGACCGCCCATTCACTTCATTGAGTGCAAGATTTAATCGTGGGCAGTTTTGTAGTTTAATTGAGGTGGACATGTGTTGTGCATATACGTCAAAAATCAAATATGAAGCATTTCCTTTTTACAATACTCCTGTATGTCTTCCTTGTCGGATGTGAGTCATCACCTACATCTACACCCATTGACGGAAATAAGATAGATACAACTATCGCAACAGGTGCTACTTTAATCTGGCGTGTCCCTAGACTTGGAAACAGCCTTGTAAAAGTTCAACCTGTTATTCATGGCGACAGTCTTTTTATAGTTGATCCTCTTTCTTTTCGATGCTTGAATACAATCACAGGTGGGACTATCTGGAATTCAACGTCTGTAGATGGATTATATGGAGAAGGAGAAAATCTAATTATTGATGGGCCCAACATGATCAATGTTAATGAATACCAAATCACATCTACTAATCTCTCTACGGGTATAGTTAATTGGAGATTATCGGCTCCAAACATATCCGAAGGAGGATTTAGTGATTCATACTTTAACAACTGTGCACAATCTCCTGATGCACTATTTGTGACTTCTTGGTATTATGGCGACCTCTTTAAAGTAAATAAAAATAGCGGGGGGATTGTTTGGAGAAAACCAGGAGCACTCTTAAACGATTCAATTTACACTAAACAAGATTCTCGCTGGAATGGCTGCCCTGTGTATTCTAATGGTAGAGTGTATGTGCCTGGTCGTTACGGACGCTCTGTTCATAAAGGTATGAACAGAGATGGCTCTGTCGCCTGCTTTGATGCTATCACAGGAGAACGGCTGTGGATAAAGCTCATTCCTGCTATGGATCCTGTCTATTCTCCTTATGTAAGCACCAACAATACAGATAATGAGTTCTGGACGAACGAAGCAATGACGAACATCATTGCTATCAATGATAATACATTTGCATTCAAGACAGGAAACTCTGTTACATGGTTTGATAAGGATGGTAATATCACATGGAGATCAGCCGCACCTGATAAACACGGACTTTCTATTGGTTCGGATCAACTTCGGTATTGGCAGAACAGATTATTAGCAATTGACTACAAACAAGGTATGTCAAAGTGTTACGGAGTTGACCCTATAACTCGTCAGTATCTTTGGACAGAGACAATGTCTGAAAACAGTAGCAACTACCACTCGTTTGTACTATGTCCTCCACCTGCTTATGTTGGAAATGTCGTGTATTTTCTTAGTGATGACTACTGGATAATAGGCATTGATGTTATTACCGGAAAACGCACCTATGCCTTAAATTTGGCAGCGAAGGTTGCAGACGATTCAATACCCAATCAAACAATGAATGGCGGCTTCCTCGTTGATAAAGACCACCGAATCTATATCATGGATAACAAATACATCTACTGTTTGCAGATGACGCTGTAACGTTTTCTAATACGACTCACTCTCATTCGGGAAGTTACCGCTACGGACATCATCGCCGTATTGTTTGAAGGCATTTCTGACTTCATCGGCGAGTGTGAGATATTTGCGGACAAAGCGCGGATGGAATTCTTCGTTAAGACCGAGCATATCGTGGAGGACGAGAACCTGACCGTCGCAGCCATTGCCTGCGCCGATACCGATGGTGGTAACTTTCAGGAGTTTAGTTATCTCGGTCGCAAGAACAGTTGGTATTTTTTCAAGTACGATAGCAAAGACGCCTGCATCCTGCAAGGCAAGCGCATCTTGGCGAATCATCTCTGCTTCATCGGGCGATGTGCCACGAGTGCGATAGGTGCCAAATTGATTGATTGATTGAGGTGTAAGCCCAAGATGACCACACACGGGAATGCCGTTATCGGTCATAAGTTTAACGCTCTTGCAGACGCGTTCGCCGCCTTCGAGCTTTACGGCTCCTGCGCCGGTCTCTTTCATTACTCGCCCTGCATTGCGGAAACCCTCGACTGGGTCTGCTTGGTAGCTCATAAAGGGAAGATCGCAGACAACGAGCGAGTGATTCGTCGCGCCTTTCATGACGGCTTTCGTATGATATATCATCTCATCAAGCGTAACAGGAAGTGTTGTCTCGTTACCTTGGACAACATTCGAGACGGAGTCACCGACAAGCAACATATCTATTTCCGCCTGGTCGAGCAAGCGGGCAAAAGTATAGTCATACGCAGTGAGCATGGTGATCTTCTCTCCGCGAAGCTTTTTATCGGCTATCGTTTTTGTTGTTACGCGCATAAGGGCTTTGTTGTTGAGGTTTCTTGGTGAACTTTGTGTCTTTGTGACTTGGTGGTCAAGATTCTCCTCGTATCTTTGTATAAAACCTTTTCTACATAAGAATGAATCTTTGTATTTTACTCGGTGGCTCATCCGCTGAACGCGAAATTTCTCTGTTAACCGGCTTCGCGATGGCGAAGGCGTATGCATCGCTTGGGCATAACGTAACTCTTCTCGACCCGGCGACTGGACGCTCGATGGGGATTGACGAATTTCAATCCGAGCCGCCACATGCCGCTCCGCCAAGTCCGGAGCATCTTGCCGGGCTTTCGCAAGGGTCTGTGTTTGTGGATTCCCTGACCTCCGACGTCGTCAAGAATGCCGATGCTGTTGTTATCGGATTACATGGTGTACCCGGCGAGGATGGGACAGTTCAGGCAGTTCTTGAACTGCTTGGCAAGAAATTTACCGGCAGCGGCTCGCGCTCTTCGGCCATCTCTATAGATAAGGCATATACTAAGATACTTATGGCTGCCGCAGGTGTGCCGACTCCGAAGTGGAGCTTTATCTCAAAAGGGACCACACCCGAACAGCTTGAATTCTTTGCACAACGTTTACCTGAAGTTGTGGGCGAGAAGATGGTCATAAAGCCAAACGATCAGGGTTCGACGGTCGGACTCACGATCTCCGGTCAGCCCGATTTCGATTTCCGCTCTGCCGTTGACTTTGCTTGGAAATATTCGGATGGCGTGCTCATCGAAGAATTTATCGAAGGCAGAGAGTTTACGGTGGGTATCCTTGACGGGAAGGTTCTGCCTGTCGTTGAGATAGCCCCCGATGGCGGCTTCTATGACTACCATCACAAATACACAAAGGGCATGACGAATTACTATTGCCCTGCCGATATACCAGAACGTTTGGAAAGTTTGATGAGCGAAAGCGCAATGCAACTGTTTAATGCTTGTGCTTGCAAAGGATATGCCCGTATTGATTTCTTGGTTGACTCCGAAGGAAGATACTACTGCCTAGAGATCAACACACTCCCCGGCATGACAGAAACATCGCTCGTCCCCAAAGCCGCAAAAGCAGCAGGGCTGTCATTCGAGGAGTTGTGTGGACTTATACTGTCGGCTTCTCTTGCTTAACCTTTTTATGACGCAGCCACTGGACGAGCGGTAGTAAAAGCGATATTATAATGACTGCAAAGATCGCATAGTGCAGATACTTTTCGATACCCGGTACAGTTGCGGCAAGGAAGTAACCGAGAAGTGTTGTTGATGCGATCCAGAGTACACCACCGATGATGTTGAAGAATGCAAACTTTTTGTATTCCATCCCCACAGTCCCTGCAACAGTCGGTGCGAAGGTACGGATGATGGGGATAAAGCGAGCAAGGATGATGGTCTTTCCGCCGTGCTTATCATAGAATGACTTTGTTTTCAGAAGGTGTTCGCGTTTGAAGAGCTTTGAGTCAGGTCGCTCATAAAGCCTCGAGCCGGCTTTTTTCCCGATATAGTACCCAAGCGCATCGCCTGTAACAGCGGCGACGATTAAAATAAGATTGAGTTCAACGATACCCATCTGGATAACTCCGGCATGACAAAGCAAGCCTGTCATGACAAGGAGCGTATCACCAGGCAAGAAAAACCCGAGCAATAGCCCTGTTTCGGCGAAAATAATGGCGAATAGAACCGGGACACCGCCGGTAGTGATAAGCTGGCGTAATCCGTCGCTGGAAAAAAACTGCTGAAAGAATTCTGACATCTGTACTTGAAATGAAAGCAATACTACGGAAAAACAGGACGAGAGGTTCACTCGAAAATGACTTCTTTTTCACGGGCAGGGGAGTAACTATTGACCATAACGCTTGTTTATTAATACAGCACCTATAATCGTAACTTATGCAGAAAATCAGTACGTCGTTTTGCCTTAGTTTTCTCGGACTCGTTCTATTGCTGAGCGGATGCTCCGAGCCGTGTGTCTATCCTGATGTTCGTTCGGGCAAGATACGACTTGTCAATGCAATGGTAGATGTGCCAAAGATAACGGTTTTTATCAATGGCAAGGTCTTCAAAGCTGATTATGATTATGCACCACTTCCGACCTTCGGTTATTATACAACTATGGCTGATGGTTCACCAATATTTGTCGGGGATTCATTGCCCATTGTTGTCACGAGTGATGCTGCTGGTAAAGATACTGTGATGAAGAAGTATGTGTCGCTTGACCTTCATTTGCGAACACTTATTGTAAGTGGGCGTCGAACAAGGAAACAAGTCAGCGACCCTGATACAAAAGTGATTATCAATACCGATGACGAAGAAGGTGAAGACGATAAAAATAAAACTCTCGTCAGTTTTGTACATGCGATACCTGATCTTACAACCCTTGATGTGTATTTGGGAAAGGTAGCATCTGGTTCACCATTCACGACCTTGAGCTATGGTACATTCACGATACATGAGATACTACCGTTTAATGATGGTATTACTGTGACAGAAGCAGGTATTCCTTCAAATGTTATTTTTTCCCTGCCCTATGGTTTTAATCAACCCGGTTTCTTTTTAAAGATTGTCATGCGAGGAGCAACAAAGCCAGTTGATGATGAGCCGCTTGCAGGGCCATTCGTGATGAATGACCTTGGCTCAAATGGCTATACAATTGACTTTGAAACATCAGGTATTAAGTTCGTCAATGGGATGAGAAACCAGCAGTTGAGTTTATTAGTAACAAACCCCGGAGAAAAGATACCGAGAAACAATGTGCCTGGTCAAGCTCCTGTGCTGGACATTAATCCGGATATGATTGGTAAATATTTTGGGATTGGAACAGCTTCCTTCAGAGATACATACTGGTATTTCTCAAAGACAACAAATGGTAATGATACTATTCATAGCTTTCCTCATATCATTAAGAAGAACGAACGATGGACAATAGTAGCCGTTGCAGGTGTTGGCGCGAATGACATCTCGCATCTTACGCTTATTGATACGATGTCATTCGCGCAGAGTGGCTTTACCCGAGTGCGGGTTGTGAATATCTCTCCCGACCATACAACGATAGGGTTCACACTCGGTGGGCGGGCTGTCACGCTGCCGATAAAAGGAGTAGAGTACTTTACCGTCCCTTATGGTCCACATCAGATTACATTCTCTGATGGTACAAGCTCGAATAATTA
>JAYUZC010000406.1:0-8492 GCA_043752045.1 Bacteroidota bacterium
CTTCCCTGTATCAGGTATCGTTGCAGTAAGAAGTGTATCGCTCCAAGAAAGAACGGGAAGCTCGATGCTATCACACCAGACCTTGCCTTGCGTGGTGCCGAAATCGCCATAGACGGAGAGGATGCCCTTTGATTCATCAATGAGCATAGAATCAATCACCGGTTGCTGCGCAAAGGCAGTGCCGGCAAAGAGAGCGACCAGGAGAATTAAGGTGTTGCGCATACTATAATAAGTACCGCAAACAGGTGAAAGGTTACAGGGAAAAAGTGGTTAGTTGTCAGTGACCAGTGGTCAGAGGGGAAAATCTTCTTATTTTACATCAAAGAGTGTGCTGCCCTTCATGACCTTGGTATTCATCAGGACAAGTTCGCGCAGAGGCAGCTTCCATGATGCTGTCGCAGTGTCGGTGTTATTCGCTTTGGAAGTTACATTTGGCGCGCTGATACGCATCTCAAATATTCTGCCGCTAATCGAACTGACATTCGCAGTGTCTTGCTTGTCGATCTTCTGCTTTTTCTTGGTGAGCTCCGGTCGGGGGAAAAAAGAAAAGTTATATCCGCTCTTTTTATGCTTACGGACATCAAGCACCATCGGGAATGTGGTGGGGTCGTTCGTTTTTGTTTTGTTTTCAATGTCCCAAAATGCACTGTGGAATTTCGGAATACGCATTACGTCATCCATCCCGATAACTGTGTTTACAATAAGTGTGCTGTCACCGGTGAATGAGGACGTTACCACAAAATCTTTATACCCTTCCAACCAGTCAAACCGCTTCTTCGCATCCTTAAATTGACTTGCAACTGTATCGCCAAGCGAAGCAAGCGAGCGCACCGTATCATCAAAATCAGCCATTGATGTCATACGAATAAATCCGGAATCGAGTGTGATCGTCATGCGCAGCTCTGCAGACCCGTCGGGCTTCACGACGATATGCTCAAGCATATCAAAGCAGCTTGTCAGCGAGAGCGAAAGAAAGATGAAGAGAAATAGTTTATACATCCGTTACGCTGCTTTCTTCTCGCCTCTGCGGAGTGTGATGTGTTCGCGTTTGCCTTCGGCGAATGCTTTATCGATGATGACTTCCTCGACGGTGCTATCATCAGGCAGAATGAACATCAGGTCGGTGAGCATCTCTTCGATGATACCACGAAGCGCTCTCGCGCCTGTGCCGCGCTCGACTGCTTTGCGAATGATAACTTCAAGTGCTTCTTTCTCGAAGGTCAGCTCGACGCCTTCCATCGCGAAGAGTTTGCGGTACTGTTTAACGAGTGCATTGCGCGGCTCGGTCAGGATGCGCATCATCATTTCGTCGGATAGTCCCTCGAGCGGTGCGATCACGGGAATACGACCAATAAGCTCGGGGATGAAGCCGAACTTCAGGAGGTCTTCCTGCTGAACGTGTGTATAAAGATCGAGATGTTCAGATGCTTTCTTCTTTGCGATCTTCGCACCAAAGCCCATTGGGTTCTGATGCAAACGGCGCATGATGATCTTATCAAGCCCCTCGAACGCGCCACCGGCTATGAAAAGAATATGTTTGGTATTGATATAGACAAGTGGCTGCTCGGGATGTTTGCGTCCGCCTTTGGGCGGCACACCAGCAATCGTGCCTTCAAGTAACTTCAGAAGTCCCTGCTGAACGCCTTCGCCTGATACGTCGCGTGTGATAGATGCAGAATCGGAGCGGCGCGAAAGTTTATCAACTTCATCAAGATACACGATACCACGCTCTGCGCGAGCTACGTCATAATCAGCTGCTTGCAGAAGTGCAGAAAGAATTGACTCCACGTCATCACCAACATATCCCGCTTCAGTGAGCGTTGTTGAATCAGCAATTGCGAACGGCACATCAACGATCTTCGCAAGTGTGCGTGCAAGAAGTGTTTTGCCTGTACCTGTCGGACCAAGCATCAGGATGTTCGACTTCTCTATCTCCGTATCTTCAAAACCTTCAACGCCAATAAGCACTTCGGCATCAATGCGCTTGAAGTGATTATAGACAGCAACAGAAAGTATCTTCTTTGCTTTCTCCTGACCAATAACATACTCATCAAGCGATTTCTTAATCGCACGCGGGGTAAAGCTCGTGAGCTTTGCATGACGCGCTCCGGCTTTTGTAGCATATTGCGGAAGATGTGCACGGAGCAAGTCCACGTTATTTGCCGTGCAAATATCGCAGATGAATGCGTCGCCATACGGCGCACTGATAAGCGTCGTAACTTCGTTCGCGCTTCGCAAACAGAATGAGCAATGCGGGATCGGCGGTTCGCCGCCCTCACTGCCTTGAATTGCACGCTTCTGCCGAGGTCTCTTTTCGTCCATTGGGTAATCTATGGTTTTATCTCTACTTTACAACAGTTTGTTGTTCCGAGGGGTTGCGGGTGAAGAACCTTCTGTTTTACGCTGAACGTTATACTCATTGGAAGGAAAACTCTTATGAGAGACGGGCAAAACAGCACATGGTTAAATGATAGTTACGTTGAGATGCTAAAAGGACTTAGCCCCCAACGGAAGAAGGATATTATTGCCAAATTATTGATAGAGCCAAACAGTTCGGATACACCTGATAAAAGTCTATTTTGGGAATCCTATGGCGGCTGGGTCGGAGAGGAAAGCGCAGAAGATATCATAAACGGAATACGTAGTTCAAGGCATTTCTCAAGAACCGTTGAAGAACTTTGAGCCAATACTTACTTGATACCGATACTTGTATTTACTATTTGAAAGGTATGTTCACCCTTCAAGATAAATTTAAGGATGCAGGATCTGATAATCTTTTTATATCAGAGATAACACTTGCAGAGTTAAAATACGGGGTGGCAAATAGCACCAACCCCGAGAAGAATGCATCGACACTCACTACATTTCTTTCAGAGGTTGAAGTAATACCCATCTTCGATGCGCTTGATACGTATGCTTCAGAAAAGACCCGATTAAAAAGGTCAGGTACTATCCTTGATGAGTTTGACCTACTCATCGGCGCCACTGCCATTACTCACAACCTTACACTTGTTACGAACAATACAAAACATTTCTCAAGATTGAACGGAATACTTCTTGAGAATTGGGTCTCAACCTGACGCTATGCCCTATTCAGAACAACTTGCAAACCGTGTTCGTGAGCATCTCTCTCATATCCAGAAGTTGGAAGAGAAGGCGATGTTCGGCGGGCTTTGCTTTATGGTGAATGATAAAATGTGCATTGGTATCATGACCGATGAGATTATGGTGCGTTTTGATCCGGAACTGCAGGAAAAAGTACTCTCGAAAAAAGGCGCTCGTGAGATGGACTTTACTGGTAAAGTTACGAAGGGATATGCATTTGTAAGTGAGGATGCTTTGAAGAACACAAAAGACCTGCAATACTGGATAGACATTGCGCTCGAATACAACCCAAAAGCAAAAGCTTCAAAAAAGAAATCTCCAAAGAAGTAACATGGCAATTAAAGATAAACGCATTGATGAATACATCGCAAAGGCGCAGCCGTTTGCGAAGCCGATACTCAAGCATATCCGCAAGCTTGTGCATGAGGCAGTTCCTGATGTGGAAGAAACGATAAAATGGGGAATGCCCAGCTTCGATTATAAGGGACCGTTCTTCTCGATGGCTTCCTTCAAAGAACATGCCGTCTTCGGTTTCTGGAAAGCGGCGCTTATGAAAGACCCTGTCCTCATGGATAATGCCCGCAAAGAAAACTCAATGGGACATTCGGGGAGGATTGAATCACTAAAGGATCTGCCATCGGATAAGAAGATGATCGCATACCTCGAAGAGGCAAAGGAGCTGAACGATCTCGGCATAAAGCTGCCTAAACCAAAACGCGAACCGAAGGGAGATGTCGTCGTGCCGGAAGTTGTAACGAATGCCCTCAAGAAAGATAAGAAAGCACGTGAGGTCTTCGAGAAGTTCTCACCGTCTCACCGCAGAGAGTACGTAGAATGGATAACAGAAGCCAAACAAGAAGCCACACGCGAGAAGCGCATCGCAACGATGCTCGATCAGTTAGCAGAAGGAAAGTCGCGTAATTGGAAGTATGAGAGGAAGAAGTAGCTCTGTCAACTCTATCGTATAATCGGGACTTTAGAGTATTGTCTTTTTCTATCGCTTGCTATCTCAAGGAATAGAGGAGTTGTAGAAAGAGTAGTAGGAATCGCAAGTGTCGTTTTTTGAGATGATAATACACCTGAAAAAAGCGTCGTACGCTTTCGCCCTAAATAGTCGAACAAAGAAACGATTGCGTTGAGATGCTCATCTGATTTTAAATAAATTACTGTTTGCCCATTTAGCTTTTCATAACTTATTCTTATGCCATCGCTAAACGAATTATCCTTGATTACTATTGACTTCGGGGTGGGCGGGAATAGGAGCAATTGATCATACAATCTATTATTCCATCTTTTGCTACTAGGATAAGGCCAAACTGTACCACTATCAATATAACCTGTAATATAACCAGATGTATCAAAGAAAATTTTCTTAGGGTAATATATTACGGTAGGGACAATTCCGGAAAAAGGTGATGGGGTTTTCATTACTGCTGAATCAAATGAAACTCTCCCTATAGCAAGATTAATTGTGCCTGATAAAGAAATACAGGTGTCTGATAAAGCAGACGTATCAGCCCAGCGAATGTTGGGAAAAGCAAAACCATTACCTAGACGATTCCCATAAGATGATTGAGATGACTCAAAGGTAATTAGTGAATCTGATTCAGAGTCCCTATTGCTTATATCAGCACGCCAGTTTAAATACCAGAATCTTTCTTCAGCCAATCGAAATCCTCCAATATTGGGATTAGGGTCAAAATAGTAGAGTGGGTTTGAAATTGTAGCTTTGAAGATACTCAAAGTGCGTTTATTTGAGCTGTCATTAACATCTTGGACTACAACTGCACCACCTGAACCGCGTCCGCTTAAGGGTAAATCTGTTATAATTAATGAATCAGACCATGACACTACGCCTACCAATGTATCATCAATAGACACCTGGCCAGATGATGATTGGAATGAACCGACTATTTTGAGTTGATTCTTCGCTTCATCAACTTCAAGATGGTCAATAACAGGTGCTTGTGCATGAAGCACAGAAGCTATTAGTAAAAAGAAAAGAATATTCAGCGTGTTTCGCATATATCAAATATACGAAGGAAACCAGTAAACTGTGCCCGAGGGATTATTATTTACCCTTTAATATGAAAACAGGGTAATCGCGATTACTTACTCCTATACAACCTCTTCACCACTGCCATCTGCCCGAAGTGCCAGGCGTCGTGACGTAGGATGGTCTGGATGTAACCTGCGACAGTATCTTCGCTACATACTTTATCAGAGAGTTCATCTTCACTTACTGATTCAATAGCACTGCGTAACTTTGCGCGGGATAATGCTATTTGTTCGAGAGCTGCTTCGAGAGAGTCAACGTTCGGGAATGGGGGCTCAGCAGGCACTTCCGGTCTGCCTGTTATAACCTCTGCATACTGCAGATGACAATGCGCAAGGTGTGCGATATGCCAGATGATAGAGCCCTTCTTCGTATTATATTCTGTGTCTGCTTCGGATGAATAGATCGGATGCTGATACCGAGCCATCTCATGGTCAACATCCTTCATTACTAATGCAAACGACTCCCACTTGTGACCCCAGGTGTCGTCAAATGTCGTAAGCAGATGTTCTTTGAGCGTCACTGCACCTGCTTCGGATAGTGCTCCACCACCCAATTCTTAAATGCTTCGTTCGCTGATGTGAAGTCACCATTCGAGAACTTTGTGATGGTCTCGTTGCCGTGAATGACTTTCACTACAGCTTTTAAGTCTGTTGTTTGTGTTGTTGCTTCGCGTTTCTTGGCGCCCTCAACGAGCTTGTTTGCTTCGGCGATAACATCATCTTCGCTTCGCGTTGCCCAGTTCACGAGCGCATCTGCACTGAAGGGCTTGCTTGTCAGGCGTTCGACAAGCGACATAAAGCTTTCGCTGTTGCCCGGCTTCCAGTATCCTTCGGCAAGTTCTGGTCCGACATTCGGATTATCAGAAATGTATCCGTACTTATTCAAAAAATACTCACGCGTTTGGCGGACTGCCATCTCTGCAAGCACGTAGCCATGATAGTATGCACTCGCTTCGCCTGCCAAGATATGCGGCACGGCAAGTATCGGACGTGATGATGCGGGGAGGTGATAGAATCTCTGCTCAATATCAAGAACAACCTTCTGAATATTTTCCGGCGTGAGTTCTGCATCTGTCATCCCATAAAATGCTTTCTCTGCATAACAGACTGCAAGCATTGCGCGGATCATAAGGGGATGGAACGGCTGGTCTTCATGAGCCGCACGCTCGATAAGAGCGAAGGGATAAGGCTCGCCGTTCTTGTTCTTCGCATACTTCATGAGCCAATCAGCATCACTGATAACAGCATCAAGGAACATTGACTGCGTTTCGGCATAGGCAACCGATGTCGGCGCAAATTCTTGTGAGAAGCAAGGTGCGTTCATCAAAATGTTCGAGAAATGCGCTGCATGTCCGCCTTCATGGAAGAGTGTATTGAGCGCTTCTACTCCGGAGCCAACAGCATTCGGGATCGCATTCGCCGTGAAGTTGATACGCGCCGGATTCCACTTGCCGTCGCGGAAAAATCCAGGTTCGGGTCCGTGCATAAATCCGTTCTCATGTTTGCCTTTGCGGTCAATGAGGTCAAGGGTAAGCGTTGCCGAGCGGTACTCGATGTTCATCGCCGCGAAAGATTTCACCCAACGCTCGACAGCATACTCGAACGGATGATATGGGTCGGTCTCTTCAGCAAGTTTGCCGCTACGATAGAACTTGAAATTCCATGGTAGGATTGCGTTCTCGCCATGCTCTTTTGCAAAAGCATCAACTGCTTTTTTGTTTGCATCGCGTGTGCGGCGCTCAAGATCATCAAGCAGATCAAAAAGATATTTCTTCGAAAATCCTTCCGTGCGCTGAACTTTGAACTCATAATAATCTTCATACCCGCAAGCACGAGCAAGTTGATTACGTTTTTTTATTACCTCAATAAATCCATTTGCAAGCACGAACGGACCAATGCTATAAAGCCCTTCCCATGCAGCTTTGCGGCGAGCTTCATCGTGGTCGCTTGTGAGCATGTTCGATAATTCGGTTGAAGTTGTCTCAACTTTCATACCCGTTGCAGGGTCAATATATCCAAGCCCCATGACGCTGCGCTTATATTGAAGTACGCCTTCCATCTCAATTGCTTCTTTCCCGTAGCGACGCCCTTCTTCGGATTCGATGACATTCGCTTCGAAGAAAGTGATCCATCCGCCGAGCGCAATTTCTTCGTCGGGAGTTAATCCGCCTTGTGCTTTGTAAACGCGAAGTTCTTCGAGCTTTTTTGCATCCTGAATAAAGGCAGAAAGCGTGATCTCCGCTTCGCTGAATTTCTTCGAGCATTCTTCGGCATTGTCTGTCAACCCCATTTTGGATTCCCAAAATAGGTCTTCCTTGGCTACATGAAGTTTGAGATATGCTTCGTTGAGTTCTTTGAGATAGTCGTTAAAGGTCATTGCACGTGAAACTATGTTGTAATAAGTGTGGTATATAACTATTAGTGGAATGTAGTCATTCCGCTCGATTGTTGCTTTATCTACGTACTATGCAAAAGCTCCTTCTTATACTGCTCCTTTTGGGCGTGGTTCCGCTTGCCGGATGCTACGAGATAGTCTATAGGATAGCGGTTCGCTCCGACCTAAAAGTGGTGATGACCGCTGATGTCCGCTTGGACCCGTCATTTTTTGAAGCAGCGTACTTACGGAAAGGCAATACCATTAAGGATCCCGAGACCTTCCGCCAAAAACTTATTGATGATCTTATAGAGCGTATGAAGCTCTTCGATACTCTGCAGCTTGTCGAAGAATCACTCATAAATGTTGCAAAGTCAGATACCTGCACAGTCCTTCATGCTGAACTTATACTTCCGAAGCTCAAGAACCTGCACACTGTTAACCGTCTGTTCTGGAGTGGATTGGTGGATAAACCGCTTTCTAATTTACCTGCCTTCACAGGGGATATTAATATATCAATGAAGGGAGACTCGCTGCCCGTTATAGAGATAGCTCCTGTCTCGGCAAAGTATCAATCTGTCTATGGCATAGAGAGCATTGATATTGAGAACGTTGATCTTTATAGCGACCTTTTTACGGACAAAATGTGTACCTTCTCGTTCACTGCAGATAAATTCATTAAGTTTCAGGGGTCAAGTGTCAATGGGATAGAGAATGGAGCCGAGTGGCAGTACCCTGCGCTCGATATGTTGCTGCACGGGCGAACATCCTTCCGCCCTGTCACTATCCATATAAGCTATCCATACGGAGTGATGAAAGTGGTAAAATCCGACACCGCCTCCACCAATGTACCGAAGATAGATAGTAAATGAATATAATACCCTTTACAATTAGTGTGGGGTGCTGAATAGTATTGCAATCTAGTGAAACCATTTGGTATTTTTCGGTTTTAGTC
>JAYUZC010000407.1:0-3349 GCA_043752045.1 Bacteroidota bacterium
CCGAATCGAGATGATATAAAACGACTCCGGTAGAAGATGTTCGACGGAAAATATCGTCTCGGCAAAGGCATCTCGCCCATGCAATAGCACAAGGAGCGGCGGTTTGCCTTCGCCCTGCTGGCGGGGTAGCCGTTCGACGTATGGTAGTAAGGAACTTGACATTACCGAATTCTCGTTAGACGGCTCCCAACATTAGTTGGGCGAACAAAGTTGATTTGGTAAGGCGGGGTAGCTCAGCTGGTTAGAGCGTCGGAATCATAATCCGTAGGTCGTGGGTTCAAGTCCCTCCCCCGCTACAAGCCTTCTAAGGATGAATTGTGTTGGAAATAGTCCTCACTTTTCATCCTTTCTTATTTTTGCACTATATGATCTACTTTATAGGAATCTGTGGTACTGCGATGGGCAACGGGGCGTTGCTTATGCGCGAGCTTGGGTATGATGTTGTTGGTTCGGATGAGAATGTCTATCCTCCGATGTCTGACCTTCTGGCCGCAAGCGGGATAAAGGTACATACCGGCTATGACCCAAAGCACCTGAAGGAAACTCCCGAACTTGTCGTCATCGGCAATGCCATGAGCCGAGGGAATGCGGAGGTGGAATTCGTCTTGAATGAGCGCATCCCATTCACATCGCTTGCGGAGTTGCTTGAGAAGTTCGTTATTCAGGGCAGGGAGTCTATCGTTGTGACAGGTACGCACGGCAAGACGACTACTTCTGCACTTGCGGCATGGACGTTTGAGTCAGCAGGGCGCAAGCCAAACTTCCTCGTCGGCGGCGTGCTCGAGAATTTCGGACGCGGGTATCAAGCAAATAACAACAGCAAGTATGTTATACTCGAAGGTGATGAGTACGACACGGCGTTCTTCGATAAACGCTCGAAGTTCTTGCACTATCTCCCGACGACGCTCATCATTAATAACATCGAGTTCGATCATGCCGATATTTTTTCATCACTTGATGAGATAAAGTTGTCATTCAAACGATGCACCTTGCTTGTTCCGTCTAAAGGTATTATTATAGCAAACGGCGACGATGCGAATGTACGCGAAGTAATTGCCGACGCTCCGGCACCTGTCCAAACCTTTGGCTTATCAAAAGAATGTAACTGGCGAGCAGATGAGATAACCTACAATGATGCAGGCACGAGCTTTCTGCTCTATAAAGAGAATGTACTGCAATGCAAGATAGAAGTTGCGCTGCTCGGTGAGTTCAATGTTCGCAATGCGCTTGCTATCGTCGCCGCTGCGAAGCGTTATGGCGTGTCGTATGAAGAGATACAGAATGCGTTCGCATCATTCAAGAATGTCAAACGTCGTCTTGAACTCAAGGGCGAGTATAACGGCGTGAAGGTCTATGATGATTTTGCGCATCATCCGACAGCGATTGCAGGTACACTAAAAGCGATGCGGACGAAGTATCCTGATAGTAGAATCATTGCCATCTTCGAGCCGCGCTCAAATACAACACGCCGCAATATCTTTCAAAAAGAACTTGCAGAGTGTTTTGCAAATGCAGATGTAGTGCTTATCTCGCAGATAGCACGTCTGCACTTGCTATCCGAATCCGAACGCCTCGATCCCGAACAGGTGATGTCCGATATCCGCGCACAAGGCAAAGATGCGTACTACCTCGAAGATGCCGAGAAGATAAGTGATAAGGTTGCGGAGATTGCGAAGGAAGGTGATGTTGTTATTGTAATGAGTAATGGTGGCTTCGGCGGGATACACGGATTGCTTGAGAGAAAGTTGTCATAAACTTTTCAAAATCATCTCAGATGTTACTCCCTTCATGCACTCGAAATGTCCTTTCGGGCATGAGTCGCTTCCAATCGTTGTGCATGGACGGCAAGATAAATTATGATTTTCGAAGATGATGGCATCTTTTGAACGAGGATGGAATCCAAACTCACCAACTGTCGGTCCGAAGATGGAGATTGTTCTTGTACCAACGGCATTGGCGAGATGCATCAAGCCCGAATCATTCGTGATCGCTACTTCACATTCCCCGAGGCGTTGTGCTAATTCTGTAAGCGAATACTTCCCGCATTTATTGCTAATATTTGCTATACCTGCTTGACTGATCACCGCTTCTGCAATAGAGGATTCACTTGCAGAGCCATGAATCTCAACTTCATAACCTTGAGTAGCTAACTCCTTCGCAACTTCAGCGAATCGCTCGGGCAGCCAACGCTTGTTCCAATGCTTCGCACCCGGGCAGATGGCGGCTCGCTTTTGTTTCGTGATGTTTGGAAGATCAATGCGCGGTGCATTCCCTGAATCTACTACTCCAAGTTCCCTTGCTGTCTCAAAGTATCTTCCAATTATATCAGGGGTATTCTTAAGAAGGTTTATCTTGAACTTCACAAGCAGCCAACGTTTGAATGTTCGTTTATGGACGACATATACTTTGCCTCCGAAGTTACGACGGATGCGCATTGAGCGGAGAACATTGTGGAGGTCAAGAACTACGTCGTAATCGCCTTGCGGCTCGTGTTCATTGGAGATAAGCACGTTTGAGATGCTTCCGAAAAGAGATACTACTTCCGCAAATTCTTTCTTGACGAGAAAATCAATTTGTCCGTCGGGATATTTTTCCCGTAGCGCACGGCAGAGCGGTTCGGTCAGTATGACATCGCCGAGAGATGAGAGCCGTATGATGAGTATCTTTTTAATTTGAAACGTTGTTAAGTTTCTTACGATATAGTGCAATATGAAGAAACAAACAACGCTCGGGGAGCTGAAAAAGTCCGGTTACAAACCGCTTCCGGTAAAAGAAGAAATTCGCCGCAATCTCATCGCAAAGCTTGAAGCTCGCGAACCGCTTTTCCCCGGTATCATTGGCTATGACGACACGGTCATCCCGCAGCTTGTCAATGCACTGCTCTCAAAGCATGATATTATTCTGCTCGGTCTGCGCGGGCAGGCAAAGACGCGTCTTTCGCGTATGCTTGTTTCGCTCCTTGATGAGTGGACTCCAATTGTGAAGGGCAGCGAGGTCAATGACGACCCATTCGCACCAATATCCTATCATTCAACAAAGCTCATTCACGATGCAGGTGATGAGACTCCTATCGAGTGGATTCACCGTGACGAACGCTACGGCGAGAAACTTGCAACACCTGACGTAACTATTGCTGACCTCATCGGCGATATTGACCCACTCAAGGCAGCGCATGAACGTCTTCATTACTCTCATGAAGGTGCAATACATTTTGGCATCATCCCCAGAACGAACCGAGGCATTTTTAACATCAACGAACTTCCTGACCTTCAACCAAGAATACAGGTAGGTCTCTTTAATATCATGGAAGAGCGCGACATCCAGATTCGTGGCTTCAAAGTTCGCATCC
>JAYUZC010000408.1:0-3342 GCA_043752045.1 Bacteroidota bacterium
CGCTAAAAGAGGTTGCTAACGTACTTACCCTGCCAATAGCTGAATTTATTGGTGAGACACTTGTGATTCACTCGAAGAAGTATAGTTTTCCGATTGCAGTATCACGTCTGGATGGTGAAAAGTTTACAGCAGTGCTAATGCAATGCACACACAAAGGATGTGAGCTCCGTTCAGAAGGGACGCATCTTGTTTGTCCTTGTCATGGAAGTGAATTCGATTCACAAGGTAAGGTGCTCAATCCACCTGCGGATAAAGCTCTTCGCACATTTCCGGTACGTACTGATGAAAAAAATATCTACATTGACATATCATAGCATCATCTATAGATAAATGAAAAAAATCGTAATACTGATTATTTTATTTCTTAGTGTAGAAACCTTCGCGCAAACTGATAGCGCGAAAATGAACATTGATGCTAACTATGATCGTCCGTTTCTTGTAAAAGACAATACACCTGTTGCCTTAGGTGGATACATAGAAGCCAATACTCAATATGAAGGGACTGACGGGATTCCCGAGGGATTTGCATTCCAGTTCAGACGGCTTACTCTCTTTGCTTCATCCACTATATCAGAGAACCTGAAATTTCTTACAGAGATAGAATTTGAAGATGGTACAAAAGAGATAAATATTGAATATGCCGCACTTGATATCATGTTCACTTCACTACTGAATCTTCGAGGTGGCATAGTTATGAATCCAATCGGTTCATTCAATCAGAACCATGATGGACCAAAATGGGATTTCATCGATCGTCCGATAGAACCAACAGCACTTCTTGGCGCCACGCTCTCAAACGTTGGTTTCGGACTTTACGGAAAATACTTTGTCTCTGACCTTGTCTTCTCTTATGAGACCTATCTTACGAACGGATATGACGATCACGTCATTGCCAACGACCTCAATCGTACTTCTCTTGCGGCGGGAAAAGTAAATCCTGAAAAGTTTGAGGAAAGTGTGAGCGGTTTGCCGATGTTTAGCGGTAAAGTAGCGATGAAACATAGAAAGATTGGCGAAATAGGAATTTCTTATATGAATGGTGTCTATAATTCGTGGCGAATTGAAGGAGTAGAGGTTGATGACAAACGAAGCGTGAGCGTTCTTGCATTTGACCTTGATCTTTCGATAACAGAAACCACTAAACTTCGTGGCGAGGCAGCGTTCGTATCAGTTGATGTGCCTGAAAGTTATTCCCAACAATTTGGCAACAAACAACTCGGAGGATACATTGACATTGTACAAACTGTTTTTCAAGGAGAGATTTTGTCATTCAAAGATGCAAAGCTCAATATTTGCCTTCGCAGTGAGTATGTTGATTTTAATTCCGGTACGTTCAATGAAACGGGGGGGGATATTTCTGATGATGTAACCTCATTCACTGGTGCGATCTCTTTGCGCCTAACCGGTTCAACTGTTATCAAAGCCAATTATCGCTATAATATTGTAGAAGACCTCCTTGGCAATCCTCCCTCATACACTTCGGCTCTTCAATTTGGTTTAGCGACCTATTTTTAGCCAAAACGCATAGAATTCCGATATTTGGAGCGAAATGGGAGTTTGGGGTGTTTTGCTTCGCTTGCTCCGAAAAAACAAGACTAAATGGCCGGATTAGATAATATTCGTAACTTCTGCATCATTGCCCATATTGACCATGGGAAGTCCACGCTTGCCGATAAACTTCTGCTTGAGACGAAGACTATCGAAGCGCGTGAGATGGAATACAACCAGGTCCTCGACGATATGGATCTTGAGCAGGAGCGCGGCATAACCATTAAACTTCATGCTATCACGATGAAGTACAAAGGCGATGACGGCGAGGATTATACATATAACATGGTTGATACTCCCGGTCACGTTGATTTTACCTATGAAGTCTCACGCTCACTTGCAGCTTGTGAAGGTGCTATCCTTGTCGTTGATGCCACGCAGGGTGTCGAAGCACAGACGATCACAAACCTTTTTTTGGCTATCGATGCAGGACTTGAGATCATACCTGTGCTCAACAAAGTTGATCTTCAATCTGCTATGATCGAAGAGGTAAGCCATCAGATCATGGAGCTTATCGGCTGTAAGAAAGAAGACATACTCTTGGCAAGCGCTAAAGCAGGTATTGGTATAAAAGAATTACTTGAAGCAATTCGCACTCGTGTCCCTGCACCGAAGGGCGACCCGAACGGCAAACTCCGCTGCCTTATATTTGATTCAAAGTTTGATAGCTACCGTGGTTCTATTGTGTATCTCCGTGTTATTGACGGCACGATAAAACAAGGCGATGAAATTCTCTTTATGTCGAATAAAGAGAAGTATCGAGTTGAAGAGCTTGGCACTTTGAAACTTGGCAGAGAAGCGAAAGACTTCCTATCGGCTGGTGATGTGGGCTTCTTGATTGCAGGTGTAAAGAATGTTAAAGACACTCGAGTTGGAGACACGGTGACATCGTTTAGGAATGGTGTTGATGCAGCAATATCCGGCTTTAAGGAATCTAAGCCGATGGTTTTTGCAGGTGTCTATCCGCAAAATGCTGAGCAATATACCGAACTCCGCGATTCGCTCGATAAGCTTACGCTCAACGACTCCTCACTTGTCTATGAACCGGAAACAAGTATAGCGCTGGGATTTGGATTCCGATGCGGATTTCTTGGTCTGTTGCACATGGAGATCATCCAGGAGCGACTTGACCGGGAGTTCAATCAGAACATCGTTACCACTGTCCCGAACGTAGAGTATCACGTCATTGATAAGAACAAAGAGAAGATACTGGTAGATAATCCGTCGTCAATGCCGGAGCCGGGAGAGATCGAGTACGTCATGGAGCCATACGTCAAGGCACAAATCATTACACCATCTGAATACGTCGGCGGTATCATGAAGCTGGCAACCGAGCGTCGTGCTATCTATAAAACGACGACCTATCTTGATTCTACTCGTGCTGATATTCAATACGAATTTCCGCTTTCGGAAATCATCTTTGATTTCTATGATAAGCTGAAGTCAGTTTCGCGTGGGTATGCTTCGCTTGATTATGAATTCCTTGAGTATCGCCAGAGTGACCTCGTGAAGCTTGACATCATGCTCAATGGCGACCCCGTTGATGCATTCAGCACCATCGTTCATAGAGATAAGGCGTTTGAGTGGGGGAAGAAGCTCTGCAATAAGCTCCGTGAGCTTATCCCAAGACACATGTTTGAAGTTGCTATTCAGGCAGGAATCGGCAATAAGATTATTGCTCGTGAGACGGTGAAAGCAATGCGTAAAGACGTTACCGCAAAGTGTTACGGTGGCGATATTTCACGTAAGCGCAAACTCCTTGAAAAGCAGAAAGAAGGCAAGAAGCGAATGAAA
>JAYUZC010000409.1:0-8462 GCA_043752045.1 Bacteroidota bacterium
AATCAACGCCTGCCTCCGCCATACGGACTGCTATCTGCGCTGATTCGAGCGTCGTGTATCCACCTTTGATACATTCTTCGCCAAGGAAGCGGACACCAATGGGGAAATCATCTCCGACCATTCGCTTGACTTCTCTCACGACAGCAAGCGGAGCGCGTAAGCGGTTCTCAAGTGATTTACCGCCAAACTCATCAGGACGTTTGTTCTTCTTTGATAAGAACGAACTCATCGTGTAGGCATGAGCCATGTGCATCTCAATTCCGTCATAGCCGCATTCCCTTGCTCGTAGTGCTGCTTGTCCGTACTGCTCAATGATGAGTTTGATATCTTCTTTTGAAAGGTCTTCTATTTTCTGTCTCCAGCCGGAGCGGGCTATCTTGAGGAAGTGAATGATCTGCGGCATGACCTTTGAGTCGCTTGTATCATGAACACGTTTTGCAAGGTCGGTAAGTCCCGGCTTAAAAGTATCATCGCTGATGCGAAGAAGCGGACCGGATTTCGCACCGTGGACAGCCATCGCCTCGACGACAATAAGCCCAACCTGACCTTTGGCAAAGCGGACGTAGCGGTCAGTAATTTCCTGATTGACCAAGCCATCCTCACCTGATAGGCGCGTCACCATTGCCGGCACGACAAGGCGGTTCGGCAGTACCATCCCTTTTATTGGGAAGGGAGAGAGAAGTTGTTCATACATAGGGAGGATATAACCCGTTTACGGGGAATTCTATTTCTGATATTTAGGCGGAATATCGTTCAACGATTCAAGCCTTACAACAACTGTTCTTGCGAACTGGTCATGAGGAGCCATTCTTTGTTCATTTGCCAAAATGACTACCACGCAAATTATTTCCCATGTCACTCTGCTTAGTGAATTCACTTTTTCTAGTAATAATCTACCATCATCAACTTCCATGTATATAGTAAATGTTTGTTCAGGTGAAAGATACATCAGAGCAAGTAGGAACCCAATACATGGTGCTATGAGTGCAAGTAGCTCCCGCATCAATACTGCCTTAAGTGATAAACGGGTATCTCCGTTGCTATTAATAACGATGACTTTTGTCGCACGTTTTCCGACCGTTTGACCACAGTTATACTGCATTATAACCTTATAGATAATCCACACTACTATTGGAATAGCGGCAAATAGTAATCTCGTATCGTATGAAGGGTCACGAATTGCTGACTGTACGAAGATGATTGGTAATATGACAATTGCCGTATCAATGAGATGAGCAAGACAGCGCCGCCAAAAAGTCTTGTATTTATCTGTTAGTTCAGACATGTTGTCATTTATTGGATATCACCTTCTTCATGACCACCGAATTCGCGAGTATATCATGTATTGCTCTGCGGCGTTCGTTGCCGAGCATGGTGATGAGTTCGGCAATTGCCCATATACCGATTAGGTTGTCAATTATTCGCATTACTGGATCTGTATGTAAAGCAATCCCATCCCCTGAACCAAATACAACTAACAAGTAGATAATTGAAACACACTCGGCAATTATATATGGAAGGTCACGAATTACAGCTCGTTTAATCCCAATATAGTTTTGCTCATCATCACCGTCCAAGACAGTAATTCCCATGGCTTTTTTACCAAGCGTTCCGCCATGAACCCCGGTTAAATAAACAGAGTATGCAATATAAATGAACGCACTAATAACTGCTAATGTAACGTCAGAGTTAGTAAAGCTTCTATCATAAGAGAACAGATAATCAAGGATAGATTTTTCACCTGTGACCGTGTTTTCGTAAAATAAAACGTAGTTTAATAGGACTATAGGCAAGTAAATAATCACTCCATCAATGGTATTTGCCCAAAATCGGCGCCAGAAAGTATTGTATTTTCTGTGAATTGCTTCCATGTGAAGATATGACGTTAAGTAATGAATTCAAATATACGACGGAATAATACTTAACCAGAAAAGAAATGAGGTGGGAGGTTAAACTCTATAGCCCCTGAAGGATTCAAGGGCTATAGCAAAAAACAAAGGAAATTACATCGGGCATTCGATGTGATTCTCGCGGACGACACCACTTAGCAAGTTGTAGTATGCTTTTGCTGTGGTGCGGGCGGCTTTGATGGCGCGCTCTTCGTCTTCGGGCGAGGTGATAAGCGTTGCGAGCATATCGCGCTCTGCCTGGCGGTGAAGCTCATCTGCTTCCTCATGGACGCGGAAGAATGCCAAGCCGTAATCGCTTTCAACGCCATAGAACTTCTTGAGTCCGTCGATCTTCGTCTTCGAGACTTCCGGAATCTGCGACTCATATCCGTAAAGCGCTGCTACACCTTCAAGTGTAGAGCCGTTACGTGTAAGGTTCATCATCGTTGAATCAAGTTCGGATGTTTCTGGGTACGGAGATGAATTGCGAACTGCGTCGCGGTCGCAGCCAAGTGCTTCCGAGAAGCGAAGCCAAAGCTCTGGGTGGTTCTCATTGCCCCACTCTTCTTCGAGCAAATTCTCGAGGAGCTGCTTGCGGACTTCCGGGCTTTCGGCACCGGAGTGAACTGCACTGACGTAGCGCGGGAAGTTGCGCTCGAACTGGTAGTACTGCTTTGCGTACTCCTGAAGCTGTGCATTTGTCAGCGTTCCGGCATTCCATGCCTGATAGAACGGATGACTCAAAACCGCATATTCACTAATGATACCGTCAAGACGGCTGATAAAATCGTTTGACATAGTCGTACTTTCTGTTAATAAATCTAGTGCAAATATACGAGGAAAAGTCAATAAAGTTTATGACTTATAATTTTATATGTCATAAATTCGGAATGGAGATTGCAGGCGAGGCATTCATTAATGTCTGATATGAACTTTACGGCTACCTGTCCTATCCCGGGCACGAAGATGTGCTCAAATCTCATCCGAAGGACTATTGTACCAAAACCATCAATGAATTCAGCTTTTTGGATGATTCGTCGTGCTTTGTAACCATTATACGTCGTATCCTCACCTAATGAATATACTATTGTATTCGATGAGCCGCTTCCTACGATAGGAAGTATTCCAGTTGATACCGTTAGTGGATCAAAAGCAATGAACAGTTCAAGCGATGAATCTACAACAGGGTCGGAAACAACATCTATTTGTTCGTCATTGACAGGAGAAAGGTAGAAACTACGTAGTTGGTATGGTTCGTTGAGTTCTACTTCATAGAGTGATTTACCATTGCTGCTGCTAAGATCCTTGACCGTAACGACTACTGTGTCTCTTTCAACAAAACCGCCTCTGACAAATCGCTCTCGTTCGTATCGCCACTCGTTGCCGACGGCAAGCGGAAGTACCGAAGAACCTACCCGTTCATCAATAAGGGCAACTTCATTCACACACTTCAATGATGTGAGTGATAAAACAAGGAGCAATATATAGTATCGAATTCGCACTTCTATTTTACTACCCTATCCAAGAAATCCACCATTGCTGTTACGACCTTGATGCGGTTTTCGCGTTTGGAGAGGCCGTGACCTTCATCGGACAAGAGGATATACTCGACGGGAATGCCCTTCTTCTTTACTGCCTCAACTATCTGTTCAGATTCAGTATGTGGGACGCGGGGGTCGTTCTTGCCTTGATAGACAAAAAGCGGTTTGCGAATCTTATCGACATGCGTAAGCGGTGATACCTGCACGAGGAATACAGAATCCTTGACAGGGTCGCCATACTCTGCGATGCGGTTCTTCTGACGCCATGCGCCGGTGTTCTTCAAGAACGAATGGAAGTTCGCTATGCCGAACATATCAACTCCTGCTGCCCATATTTCCGGCTGCATTGTCATCCCTGCAAGCGACATGAAGCCGCCATACGAACCACCATAGACGATACGCTTTGTAGAGTCAACATCCTTCTGTTTTGCAAGCCAGTATGCAGCGTAGCGCATATCATTAACGCTTGTCATGCGTTTGGTCGCATTATCAGCAAGGGCGTATTCTTTGCCGTAGCCCGTTGAGCCGCGAACATTCGGGACAAGGACGTTATATCCTCGCGCTAAGAAATACTGTATCTGCGAATTGAACCACGGGCGTTCCTGTCCTTCCGGTCCGCCGTGCATATAACAAATGACGGGCTTCTTTCCTTTGACCTTGCTTTCGTAATAGAGTGCAGGTACCATCGCTTTATCAAACGATGGATAACGAATTTGTTTGCATGTGATAAATGTATTTGGGTCAAGCCCGGCGTAGTTTGACTTTGTTATTCGCTGCGTTGTCCCCGCGGCGCGATCGTAGATATAGATATTCCCTACTTCGGTCGACGACGTATAGTTAAATGCTATGATATTCGCATCATCAGATATCTGGATATTATTGATGAAGCCGCCTTCGGGGAGATTCGGTCCCGGAAGAACCTTGCAGGTTGTAAAGTCAAGTATCGTCATTTGGCTTACGCCCTCGACATTACGGGTGACGATCTCGATCTCTTGATTCTTTGATACAACGATCTGATCAATCTCCGCCTTGCTTACTTCTCGTGCAATAACTTTTGACTTTATGCCCTCAAAATCAATATATGCGCGGTACTCAATGTCTCTGCCTTCATTGGTTGTTAAGTAGAGCCGTTTTGAATCGTTCGAGATATGACGGATGAAGTAGTTCGCATTGCCTTCATGCGGAGTAAGTAGTCTTGGCTCTGCATCAGCATCTTGCGAACGAAGATCTTTTACAAACAACCAATCATTGACGGCGCCTTCTTCGCGTGAGATAAACAAATAACGGTTATCGGGGCTGACACCTGCAAAATGATCTTGCTTCTTGGCGCGGTGAAGTACTTCGGGTTGGCGGGTTTTGACATCCATCCGCAAAATATCGGTAAATGCTTCGTCGCGTTCGTTAGAAGTATAGTAGATAAACTTTCCGTCCCTCGAGTATCTGCCGTTATAAATTGCTTTCGGATTCTTCGTTAGGGTGTCAATTTCGCCGCCTTCAAACGGAATGATATAAAGCTGACCCTTTTCGTCGCCGTTATTATCCTTGCGGAAAATGATGTGTTTCCCGTCAGGCGAAACCTGCGCCGAAGTGACAGGATCACTAAAATAGGTAAGCTGCTCGGGCCAGTATGCATTGCCGTCAGGGGTTGCTTTGGCAGGTATTTTCCAGAGCTGTGATGTACCCGAAACGCTTGAAGAAAAGAGTATCCACTTGCCGTCAGGTGAAATCGATGGTGTCCCCGCCCCGCGAAGGTTCAGGTACGGTGCAAGCGAAACCTTTGCCTCCTGCGAGCGAACAGTAAGGGCAAGTAGTAGAAGAAGTAATGTAGTAGAATATCGTAACATGGATATAATACAACACCAGCAAAGGAGGATAGTTTAGATGAAAAAATGCGCCAAAATTGTAAATAAAAAAGGGCACACCATCGGCATGCCCTTTTAAAAATACAGATGTTGGTCTTTTACGCTGCTACTTCTTCGGTTACCATATCGGTTGCGAAGAGTACCTTTTCGGCATGCTCCATGAGGTTCTTCATGTTCTCTTCGTCGAATGGCGAACGTAAGCCGACCGCTTTGAAGATGTTGAGTACTGACATCGTCCCGCCGATGCGGCAAAGTTCGATGTATGACTCCACCACTTTATCGTGGAAGTTCACGTCCGATCGCCCAAGCTGCATTGCGCCTGTCTCTGCGATGGCGTAATCAATGTAGTAGAACGGCATTGAGAATATATGTGCTTGTGCATACCAACGCGCATGTTTGTACTGCTCGCACCCTGTGAAGTCAATACCAGGTTTATAGATATCCCAGATATTGTCCCACGCTGCGTCGCGCTCTACGATCGTGGCGTTAGCGTTCTCATAGACCCAATGTTGGAATTCATCTACGATGACGATGTAGCACATCATCTCTACTGCATCGCGCCAACGATTCTTGCGGTACTTTGCGGAATTCTCTGCATCGAAGAATTCTTCGATGTAGCGCATCGAAAGAAATTCCATCCCCATTGAATGTACTTCGCAAGCGTCGGAGGTCGGCCACTGAAGATTAATATCTTCGATCTTCTGTGATTCCCATCCCTGAAACGCATGTCCCATCTCATGGGTGAGCGTTCGGATATCTTCACTGTCGCCTGTTGAATTGCAAAGGATGGCAACGCGTCCTTCATCAGGGAATGACGTGCAGTATGCACCGGCGCGTTTGCCTTTGCGGTTCTCAAGATCAATGAGATTCTCATCCTGCATACGCTTGAAGTGCGCAGCGAGAACCGGAGAAAGTTTATCGAAGATGCGCTGTGCTTTCTCGATCTGCTCGCCGATAGGTGCTACACCTGATGGGAGTGTCATTGCAGGATCATAACCTGAATCCCACGGTGTGAGAGTCTGGGTGCCGTGGAGCTTTGCGCGTATCTCGAAAAGTTTTGTCTGCAACGGTACTGCATACTTGCGGACGTTATCGCGGAATTTCTTCGCTTCCTCGATGCCGTAATCGGTGCGTCCCATCGCTGCATAGCCGAGCGGGATGAAGTTCTTATGCCCGAGATTGCGCCCCATCTGGTCACGGAGTTTTACCATCTGGTCAAAGATACCGGCTATCTCATCGCCGTTACGCAAGAACCAATCGCGCTGTGCAACGTATGCTTCTTTGCGAAGTGCATCATCTTCTGATGTCGTGAAGCTGCGAAGTTTTGATAGCGTCATCATCTCGCCGCGGAAGTCAACTTCTCCGCTGGCGACAAGTTTATCATACTTCGTTGATAGCTCACCAACCTTGATACGAAGGTCACTATTGATGGGCGAAAGCGGCTCCACCATCGTCTCAAGCACATCCAATAGGTGCATACCATAGCGTTCACCGACAGCATTCTTATGTTTGCTTGAGAGCAATGCCTTGACGAGCTGCGAGTTGAATTCGTCAGAAACGGGCTGTACCTGTTCGCGGTGGAATTTCTCTTTTGCTTCGCGCTCCGGCTCTGCCATGTTCTTGTTCAGATCATGGTAAATGCGGCTTCCTTCGCTTGAGACGAATGAGTTAAGGGCATTCCAATCGCTATAGAGTGCAAGCCAAAGCTCTGCGTCTTGAGCCGCTTCGGCAGCTTCAATTCGGGAAATAAGTTTTGTGTATTCATCGCTGACAAAGCTGGGAGTTACTGCGTCAGGACGAGATTGATAATGTTTATATGTCATAGATATTTTCAAATCGAACGGAAAATAACCATCAATGTGATGAAAGTATTACGTCAAAAATCACCAATGGTTGCAAGTCTTATAAATACAGCAATTTATTGTGAAAGAATGTTGCTCTATTTATAAAATATTGCGGCAATTATTCGATAAATTGCTTGTAGATTCACAGAAATCACAACTCAACTTCTAATGAAATATCCAATCCTCTTACCGAATGAGTCAACGCACCGACTGAAATAAAATCAACGCCTGTTTCTGCTATCGCTTTTACCGTTGTGAGATTCACACCACCCGATGCTTCGGTCTCGAAAGAATTGTTATTTATCTCGACACCTTTTCGGAGGTCTTCAAGTGCGAAGTTATCGAACATAACGCGAGTTACTATACCTTTGCCGTATTCAAGCAATGAAGCGAACTGCTCAAGTGAAGTAACTTCGATCTCGACAGGAAGCTTCGGATGCGAATCGAAGTATGTGCGGAGTTTATCAATTACTTCCGCAATGTCATTTCCGTTAGCAGCAAGATGATTATCTTTCGCCATTATCATTTCGGCAAGCGAGTAGCGATGGTTCGTCCCGCCGCCACAGAGAACACCGTATCTATCGAAGGGACGCAGAAGCGGGGCAGTCTTACGTGTGTCGAGTATCTTCGCTTTTGTACCTTCAGTGAGTTTTACATATTCACTTGTAAGTGTTGCAATGCCCGACATCCGCTGAAGCAAGTTCAATGCAACACGTTCGGCAGTAACGATAATAGCAAGAGGAGCTTCTATCTCGGCAAGTTTTGTGCCTTTTGTTACGACTGATGCATCATTGATGAGGGGGGTAAAATCTATCTTGGCGGAAACCCCGGACTGTTGCCCGTAGAGAGTGAATACTTCACCGGCAATGTCAATACCTGCGAGTATACCATTTGCTTTCGCGAGGAAGTGTGCTTTCCCTCTTTGTGATATGTCGATAGTCGCAGCCGTTGTCGGGTCGCCGCGTCCGGTATCTTCTTCAAGGGCTTGCGCGATGAGCGAACGCATCAGGTCAGTAATCATTTCTTCTTCTGGTCATGAGAGATACGGATACCATCGAGCACAAGGTTTGGTTCGTAGTGTGTGATAAACGGTGCACGTTCTTTGAGCAGCGTTGCAAGTCCGCCGGTTGCAACGACGACCGGTTGTTCCTTCTCGAAGACTTCATCAGTAAGTCGTTTGACCATTCCTTCGATCATCGATAGCGCGCCGAAAAGAATGCCAGAGCGCATACTGTCTTCTGTTGTTTTTCCAAGAACGCGTTTTGGGAATTCAAGAGTCACAGCTGGTAATTGTGCACCAATAGTTGAGAGATGCTTCGCACCTGT
>JAYUZC010000410.1:0-3330 GCA_043752045.1 Bacteroidota bacterium
CCACTGGCTACATCCTTTCGTCCCGTTGGGACTATGAGTGCATTTAGCCCCAAAGGGGCGGTATGTTGTAGCCAGGGGCGTAAGCCCCTGGTAGCAAATGTCATCCAAACCCATAAGCCCCAACGGCGCGAAATATGCGGTACGATAGGTGCCCATCGAAAATGGCGAAATTGGACGGGAAACGGCGATAATTGAATTATCCAAAGATTATCTTGTTGTTTTTCAATAAGTTGCAGTGTATTTCGGACGGGCATCTTGCAAAACAAGGTTTCATGTGTTATTTTTGTACGGGAAAGTTCGGGGAGTTTCATGTGTTTGGTGAGTTTTAGGAGTTGGGACTTCCTTTGTGAACCTTCGTGCGTACTTTGTGCCTTTGTGTTTAATTCTTCCCTAAAACCAAAGAACGGACTAAAAGTCCGTTCTACTGATCACAATGATGTGTAAATTTAAAGCACCCAATTCATCATTCATAATTCCACATTCATCATTGCCCCACGAGTGGTGCATAATTAGAAAGATGATTTGTAACGACTTACAGACCGAATTTGGTCTTAGTTCACCATCCAGGTGTTGCCTGAATTGAGGAGCTTATTGAGGTCAGCTACAGACTTCGTCTTCGCATGAGCGATCTGCTCTTCCATTTCGTCCTCGTAGGTGGCACGGTCATACGCCAAGAATACGCCGAACGGGACAGGGAAGCCGTCCATCTCGCCCATACGTCCTAAGATGTTTGCAAGCATCGGGTTCTTTTCATCGTGGCGAAGAAGTGCCTCCGGAGCGACATCGGCAAGATTGACAACCTTCGGTGTGAAACCGTCAAGAACGATTGCCTTATCTTTGGCTTTACCAAAGATAAGCGGCTCACCATGCTTCAAGAGAACAGTGTTGTCATCTTTGACTTCCTTCTCGGTGAGGTCAAAGAATGCACCGTCATTGAAGATGTTGCAGTTCTGATAAATTTCAAGGAATGAAGCGCCATGATGATCGCTTGAGCGGCGAATCATTTCCTGCATGTGTTTTGGGTCGCGGTCAATAGAGCGGGCAACAAACGTTGCTTCGCAGCCGAGAGCGAAGAGAACAGGATTAATAGGATGATCGATAGAGCCGTACGGAGTTGACTTTGTCTTTTTGCCATGCTCCGATGTCGGCGAATACTGTCCCTTTGTCAAACCATAGATACGGTTATTAAAGAGAAGAATGTTAACGTTAAAATTTCTGCGAAGGATATGCAGTGTATGATTACCACCGATAGAAAGACCATCGCCGTCGCCGGTCGCTATCCAAACATCAAGCGCAGGATTTGCTGCCTTGACACCGCTTGCAATAGCCGTTGCACGACCATGGATGGTATGGAAACCATAGGTATCCATGTAGTACGGGAAACGCGAAGAGCAGCCGATACCTGCAACGAAGACCGTATTGTTACGGGTCTTCTTCATCTCTGCCATCGTACGCTGAACCTGTGCAAGGATAGAGTAATCGCCGCAGCCGGGACACCAGCGGACATCCTGATCGGATGCAAAATCTTTTGCCGTCAAAGCCAATACCGGCATATCGACGTCGGTATTCGGAACAGCGGTAGGCGCCTTCATCGGAGGCGGTGCAACTTTGAATGGTGGTGGTGCAGGAGTCTTGATGTCAGCCATTGTGTAATAAGGATAAAATTCTTAGCAATGCGATAACAACTAGGGGATGTGAAAAGTTGATAGTTTGATAGTTAGGATAGTTGATAGTTGGGGAGTTAGAAGGGATACATTGCAGAAAATAGAAAAGATACTGAACATAACTGGTATATTTGCAATCGAATGTTTAATAGTTTCAAACTACAGGTCGTCTTATATGCACTTTTAGCGTTGCTATCAGGATGCTCCCTTTTTTATAGCAAGCCGGAGGTTGTAGTGATCCGTCCGCCGTATGAGCCAATACCGAATGCACTTGATAAAGAATTCTTCCGCTCCGAGACAGGGGATCTTATCGGTCATTATCCGTATGACTGGCTTCAAGTGAACCTTGAGAGTAATCCCGAACTCGAATATATCACAGAGGTTTATACCGATGCGAAACGAGCAAATGCCTTAGTCTTGGAAGAAATCCCAGGCGGTGCAGAACTTCGCCGCAAGGTCGAGCGTGACGGGCTTATTGCTGTAGCAGAAGAATCAATTCAGCTTCGAGTAAAGAAGAGCCGAACATTTCAAGTTACCAAACAACCGGAGAAGTTTGAGACCGACGGTATTGAATATTCTGCTTATGAATATACAACCTCGGAGCAGGGCGGTACGGGGCAGCTCAAGCATCGTGTCATTTGCGTCTCGACGGGGGTTCGGTACTATGAACTTGCAATGGTTCAATTACGGCTAAATAACGATAGTATGGGCTATTTAGAGAACTTCCGACTGCTTCAATCTGTTATCGCCTCGCTTGAAGGAACAACCCGCGTCATACTGGCACCGGTGATACCGAAATAAGCATACTGGGGTGTCGCCAAGCGGTAAGGCAGCGCCCTTTGGAGGCGCCATTCGTTGGTTCGAATCCAGCCACCCCAGCTTGTAAGTCAAAAGTAAAAAGGAAAAAGTCAAAATGTTTTTCCTTGAATTTTTTACTTTTGACTTTTTACTTTTGACTTAAACATTTGTGTCTCATCAACTAAAGATCGTAACCGGCAGAAGCAATCCGGCTATTGCTGAAGGAATTGCTAAAGCACTTGACCGTAAAGTTGCGAAGACTAAGATCAGAGAATTCTCTGATGGTGAAATATGGGTCAAGTATGATGAGAACATTCGCGGCGTTGACCTCTTTATCGTGCAGTCAACAATGCCGCCGGCAGAGAATCTGATGGAGCTACTGATGCTCATCGATGCTGCCCGAAGAGCAAGCGCCGAACGCATCACAGCAGTGATACCGTACTTCGGTTATGCACGACAGGATAGAAAAGATCAGCCGCGAGTTGCGATAACAAGCAAGCTGATTGCAAATTTGATAACAGAAGCCGGAGCAGACAGAGTCATTTCGATGGACCTTCATGCACCGCAGCTTCAAGGGTTCTTTGATATACCGTTCGACCATCTTTATGCTTCTAACGGATTCGTGAAGCATTTTAGAGGCGAGAAAACGAAAAACTTGGCTATCGCATCGCCGGATGTTGGCGGCTCGAAGACAGCTCGCTCCTATGCGAAACGTTTTGATGCAGAGCTTATCATCATTGATAAACGTCGCCCAGCGGCAAACGTCGCGGAAGTGATGAATATCATTGGCGAACCGGAAGGCAAAGATATTATCTTGATAGATGATATTATTGATACCGGCGGTACTTTCACCAATGCAGCAAAAGCA
>JAYUZC010000411.1:0-3329 GCA_043752045.1 Bacteroidota bacterium
CGTTATCCTGTTATAGTGCTGCTTCAACAATCGCCATGAAAGATTTAGCATCAAGTGCAGCGCCGCCAATAAGTCCACCGTCAATATCAGGCATAGCAAGAAGTTCTTTTGCATTATCGGGCTTCATGCTTCCGCCATACTGAATTATGGTTGCCTGCGCAACATCATTGTCATAAAGCTTTGCTATCTCTTGACGGATAAATGAATGTGCATCCTGCGCGATCTCCGGGGTAGCAGTTCTTCCTGTCCCGATTGCCCAGACAGGTTCGTATGCAATGGTGACGTTCTTCATCTGTTTTGCCGTTACGTCGCGCAGCCCGTGAGTTAGTTGCGTTAGAAGTACTTCGTACGTCTTATTCAGTTCGCGTTCATCAAGTGTCTCGCCGACACAAAGAATAGGTTTGAGTCCAACACCGAGGGCCGCGTGCATCTTCTTATTAATGAACTCATCAGTTTCATTAAAGATCGTGCGACGTTCGCTATGACCTAAGATAACATACGTACACCCTGCCTCAACAAGCATCCGCGTTGATACTTCACCCGTGAAAGCACCTTTGGCTTCGTGATGACAGTTCTGCGCGCCCACAGCTATCTGTACGCCACGACCTGAAAGCGTTGTAATCGCGGTACTAATAGATGTTAACGGCGGACAGACAGCTATCTCAACGCCACGGTACTTGTCTTCCCAAAATGCTATGACTCCTGCCAGAAGAGCGGTGGTCTCTTCGAGTGTACCGTTCATCTTCCAGTTACCGCAGATAAAGTTTTTTCTCATACTTTTTCCAACTCTTCTTTGACTATATCATTGAGCATTGTCGGGTTTGCCTTACCACCCATTGCTTTCATTGTTTGCCCTACAAAGAACCCGAGCAGATTTGTCTTGCCAGATTTATACTTTTCGATGTTATCGGGGTTCGCCGCAAGTATCTTCTTTACCTCTTTGATGATAGCTCCGGTATCCGATACCTGCACCATGCCGCGCTCCTCTACTATCTGCTTCGGTGATTTTTCCGAGCCGAGTAGTTCAGGTAACAAGTCTTTCGCTATCTTATTGGAAATGACACTATCGCTTACAAGTGTGAGTAGCTCTGATAGATGCTCCGGCTGTATGCCGAGGTCATGTATCGAGCATTTCTTTTCCGACATCATCCGCATCACATCACCCATGATGTAGTTCGAGAGCGACTTGATGAGGTCGTTCGACTTATTCGAGAGAGCAGAAACTGCATTCTCAAAGTAATCTGCTGTTGCGCCGTCAACAGTTATCACATCAGCATCATACTTCGGTATTCCAAAGTCTTTAACGAAGCGGTCGCGTCGTGCTCTTTGTAGTTC
This sequence comes from Bacteroidota bacterium, assembly GCA_043752045.1. Taxonomy (GTDB): domain Bacteria; phylum Bacteroidota; class Ignavibacteria; order Palsa-1295; family Palsa-1295; genus DATDEW01. The sequence continues at coordinate 1,336 of JAYUZC010000411.1, forward strand.
GGGTTGCTCGGCACGAGTATCATCAAGATACTTCTGCGTAATGGTTACTGGCAGCAGATCAGGTTCGGGGAAGTAACGGTAGTCTGCTGCTTCTTCTTTGGTGCGCATAGGGCGAGTTGTCCCTTTGTTCGCATCGAACTGCATTGTCTGATGAGTGACTGCTCCGCCTGCTTCAATAACTTCTATCTGTCGTACTATCTCTGCTTCAATGGCTCGTGCTACGTTGCGGAAACTGTTGAGGTTCTTAACTTCCGTTTTCTGTCCGAACTTCTCCGCTCCTTTTAACCGAACTGATACATTCGCATCGCAGCGAAGAGAACCCTCTTCCATATTGCCGTCACAGATACCGAGATACGTAACGATAGATTTTATTGCGGTCAGGTATGCATATCCTTCTTCGCTTGTTCGCATATCGGGTTCGCTTACTATCTCGATGAGCGGCACACCGGCACGGTTGAGGTCAACAAGTGTATCTACTCCAAAATCATGGATGGATTTTCCCGAATCCTCTTCCATGTGGATACGTGTGATGCCTATCTTTTTATAGGAGCCGTCGGGGAGTTCACATTCAAGCCAACCGTCATGGCAGATAGGCGTTTCGTACTGCGAGATCTGAAAACCTTTCGGAAGGTCAGGGTAGAAATAATTCTTGCGTGCAAAGATTGAGCGTTCGCGAATTTGGCAGTTCGTCGCAAGTCCCATCTTGACGATGTACTTCACGAGGTTCTCGTTGAGCATCGGCAATGTGCCGGGATGCCCGAGGCAAATAGGGCAGACGTTCGTATTCGGCGGCGCGCCAAAAGCAGTGGTGCAAGTACAGAATGCCTTCGACTTCGTCAGCATCTGTGCATGTACCTCTAACCCTATAACAGGTTCGTATTTCGCAAGTATTTCCGGAGTTATCATTGGCGAGTGAAACACCTAATCGGGTTAAATCTTCCCAACGAAAGCCGATTTCAGCAAATTCTGGAAATGATAGACGGCTTCTTCTCGCTTTACCGAGAATCTTCCTTTGTGGTAGCTTCGGGAGCGTAGCCCGCGCTGGACGTGCTCGCAGATGTCTATGTCTTCGTGCTGTACGTCATGGCTGAAGGCGAGGTCTTGAGCAATCTTTTCTTTGGTTGTGCCTTCCCCATAGTAGTAATCAAAATGCACGATGCAGTTCGATTCATCCACCGCCTCAACGATGTTCGTCTGCAATCTGCCCGGAAGGATATTGAGCATCAGGTTCGGCCAGATGAAATAGTAGAGCGCTTCGCCGTCGCCGGATGAGTAGATATTCTCCTCACCTGAAAGGGGACTATGCTGAAACGAATACCACTCCCGCACTTCCGTCTTATACGAACGGAAATCATAGAGCTTCACAAGTTCGGGATGCACGATGGGCACATGATAGCCTTCGAGATAATTATCAACATACACTTTCCAGTTGCACTTCACTTCGTAGCTAATGCGTGAGTGATAAAGAAGCTCACCTAATTTTCTATCACCGAGACGTTCGTTAATACCACCTAGAAGTTCTGCTAGCGACGGCTCACCTGATTCTATCCTTGCAAAGACAAGACCTTGCCATACTTCTACTTCGACGGGCGGTAGTTTCACCGTTGACTTATCAAACGCTTCAACGCCATCGAAATCCGGTGTTGCCTTGAGTGTACCGTCGAGGTTATACGTCCAGCCGTGATATTTGCATTGGAGGTGAGTAGCGCATCCGTTCTCGGTTGCGAGCGGTCCGCCGCGATGACGGCAGACATTGAAGAATCCGCGAAGAACATTATCCTTACCACGAACAATTATGAGCGGCTCATCAGCGATAGTGGCTACGATGTGGTCGCCTGCATTACGCAAGTCGCTCTCACGGGCGACAAGCTGCCAGCTTCGTGTAAAGACAGCTTCCTTCTCGAGCGGCTGCATATCGGGGTGCGTGTACCACTCGGCAGGGATGGTCTCCGCTTCAGCGAGGGGAAGAATGATGAGTTCTTTCGGTGTTATCT
>JAYUZC010000412.1:0-3328 GCA_043752045.1 Bacteroidota bacterium
TCACCATTAAATATATGTCTGCGCTTGATCTCAGAATCTAACCCAGATTTATCCTTCAATCCATAGTGCTTCCACAAATCATCATCCGAAATGCCAAGGCTCTCTAATTCAAGAGTGAGCAGAACTTTTGTTAAGTTCTCCGTTGCAATATATAAGAACATAGCAGCAAAAGTTTCTCTACCAATTCGCCAGTTAGTAAGCGCCAGCTGGTAGTTTACCATTGCTCGGTATATCCGCTCCTTGAATTCGTCCCGAACTGCTAACCATGATTTAAAGAATTCTTGCACCCTTGGAACCTTGACAACTCTCACTTGACGCGGCACTCCTTTTTCCTCAGGGAAAATATGTTGAAAGTAGGAATGTTCGGTTTGAAGCTCATCACACCCATATGCTATTTCTAAGTCGACGTCTCCTATCATAGCATTACCCATGGTGCTTAAGAATGCCGGAATAGAGAGCGCTGCGCCACTAAAGTCTCTGATCGCTGTGTCAATATCCAAAGAATCACCTTCGACTTCAAGCCAAATCTCTCTTGGTATCGGACTGGTAGTTAAACCTGACAGATATCTTGTTCTGACCTTTATACTAACGGGTCCAGATGGAGTAGACCAGCCATTCAGGGTTATACTATCTCCCACAGGAATTGCTATTGCACTTGGTCCACGAAGGACACACTTGAATTTCGACATAAGCGATTTCTATCAATTCATTATACCGTATTAGTATTCTTACTTATATCTCTTTCTTTCAAGAGGGAAAAGGTCGAGCATTAAAAATTTTTCCTTCGCCGAAGCCATTGCTAAATCAACATTGGTTTTCATACCCTCGTCAACGATAGCACCGACGGTAGATTTGTCCATAATCTCGTTTAGAAATGATGTCTTTTTCACTTGCGTACTCATCTCTTCTGACCTGTTAATCCTTATATTTTCAAGATACTTGTCTAATATTTCTTCCGTCGTAATGACTTCATAGTAGACATATTTATCTACAAGGTCTTGGTATTTCTTCAACTCATCCTCATAAGTCTGATTTAATTGTCCAAGTGCTTCATTTAGTGTTCTCCCCTCAAATAGTGCCTTATAAAAGTTGACGAAAGCATATCCACTGGGGATATCATAGACAATATCATTACAACCTACCAATCCCCAAAAAGGACTTCTATCTGTTGGGTCAATACTTGCGAGGTATGTAGCTTTGCATATTGAAAGAGTGAACACAACGTTGTTGTGTGAATCTTGATTAATAGGAAGCAGTTTATCCCTGACTTCTTCCCATTTGATTTCCACATTATCTGCGAATGCTAAGCAAGATGAATTTCCATGACTACTAATATGGATCATCGGCGAAACACTACCCTTAACTTCCTGGTGTATCTTGTCCAGAGCATCAAAGAAATCATCTCGTGTATTAATCTGAAAATATTCGGATTGAATGTCCGTCTCGGATGCAAGGAAAGCAAGCACCTTTTTACCATCCGTAAACTCTGGTGATTCTAATACATAGACTTTGTTCGTTATAGAAGTAGACATTGGTTTTTACTGTATTTGATTTCTTAGTTGCTTTGTTGTGTCATAAATATTTGTAATCTCAAAAATATTCCAACTCCCATATATTTCTGCATTCCTTACCGCAGGCAGCCACAACCTCCTCACAGCTTCCATCTTTGCCTTCTTGTCATAGTCTTCGCCTGTGACTTCGATGATCAGGTTTAGGAAAGAGCCATCGGAGTGACGTATGTGGGCAATGAAATCGGGATTGTAGTTCGATTCTTTGCCATCAAGTGTGTACGGAATTGCAAAACCGAGATGATCGTTCTTCACATACGAAATAACCTCAGGCGTTTCTTCAAGTACTTGTGCCATCTTTTGCTCCCAACTCTCTGTATCACAGACGACATGAGAGATGTGGCTCTTTTTGGTTCGGTACGTAGGACGTGTTGTGTCGAATTCGACATGCTCCGTCGAACCAATGGGATCGTAATCAAACATTCGAGGCATGATACGCTTCTCGCCAACTGTACCGTCGCGAATCGCATCGTAGATCCTATTCGCAGCTTTCTCCTGAAATTCAGGAAATAGCAGTAACTGCGGAAATGTCTCTCCTTCACATTTGAGATGTCCGTCAAACCATTCCTTAACAATGCTCTTCACTTGCGGGAAGAGTGCAACATCAACAAATTCACGAGCATTTTCAACTGAAGTGCTATTTCCGTTCATCGATATTTCAGCGTGTGGAGCAGCTTCTTTCTTTTCCTCTATGCGTCGTGTGAAATATCGCTCAAGTGTTCGCTTTGCGACAAAGAATTGTACTTCTTGTAAGCGTTTACTCTTGTAAAATGTCAGATCGTGCCGCTCTTTCTCACCAACAACACCTTCGACATCCGTCCATGCAGCAATGTCCTGATCCGTAAGTACAAGTTTTGATGCTTCGGAAAACTCAGCATTCAAACTTCGTTTGGGAAACTCATAGCGATAGCCCTGAACTCTAGGGAACGTTATCTTCAATTCGGCACGGTCAGGTAATGTGCGAACGTGCGTTATCGGTCGTGGGTCAGGAGGATTCCCGTCGGACCCGCTCGTCGGAATAAAGCTGAACGGGATACCATAGACTTCAGCGTATTCCGGTTCGAACATCCCTTTCTCGTTCGCTGCATAACTTCGGCGTCTTAATCCACGCCCCACCACCTGTTCACATAGCAACTGGGTACCAAACGCTCGGACACCAAGGATGTGTGTTACAGTATTTGCATCCCATCCTTCAGTGAGCATTGAAACAGACACAACACATCGGACATCAGCACCAAGTTTCCCTGGCTTGCCTACCGTATTCATTACCTCACGGAGTAAGTCCTCATCCGAGATATTATCCACATCACGGTCCGGAAAGCGGATACGATACTCATTCTTGAATTCCTCGATCTCACGTGCAGCAATCTTCTTGAAATCGGCAGACATTGCATCGCCGGATTCAAGCTGTTGACTATCAACGAGGATCGAATTCGGACGACTCATCCAATTACCGTCTCGCACATTACTAAAGAGTTTAAACTTCCCCTCGACATTAACGCTCGATCCATCAGGCAACTCTTTCGCGTAACCCGAAATATATTTATAGACAAGGTTGGAGACGTTCGTGTTATTGCAGACGACTATAAACACCGGAGGTGTCGAGCCATCACGGTGCGTAGATTCCCACTGTTCGTGATACTTTTTGTAATTACTATAAAGACTTTCAAGAGCACCTTCCAGTTCGACGGGCAATTTCGGTTCGCCCATTTCTTCGTTTGTACCTCGCCCTTTCTTCGGTAACTTTTCGCGGATGTTGT
>JAYUZC010000413.1:0-8436 GCA_043752045.1 Bacteroidota bacterium
TCTGAAGCAGAGATCATTCGTGTTGAATCCTCCGCCAAAGTCCAGCTTTGTAATGAAAAAGGAAGAAACGTGATTGGTGCCAACAAGGTAAACGAAGGGAAGTTGCCTAGCGGCGTCCCTTATACCGGTAAAGGAGTACTTGTCGGAGTATATGATTCAGGTTTGGATTTTGTACATCCTGATTTCAGGTTGAGATCTGATACAACTCAAACAAGGATCACCTCTATGTGGGATCAAACAGCAAAGACAGGTACAAAACCCCAACCTTATAACTACGGTGCTGAGTGGAGTGGAGCGCAACTTAATGTTGCACTTGCTAATCCAGCTACCATCTCCGAGAAAGACGTTGATGGTCACGGTACACATGTCACCGGAACAGCAGCAGGACTTCGTGGTATAGCCCCGGACGCAGATATTATTTCGGTAAAGTGTTTAATTAACTGGCAGTCCGATTCGACTTTGTTCACAGACTCAAAATCCATCCTCGACGGAGTAAACTATTTCTATCAAAAAGCCACAGCTCTCGCTAAGCCTTGTGTCGTAAATCTTAGTATTGGTTATAATCTCGGTGCGCCCCATGACGGAAGCAGTTTAGTTGAACAAGGTTTCGATTATCTGGTGAAGTCACGAAGTGGTTTTTTGATATGCGTTGCCAATGGTAATGATGGAATAGCAACACTTCATTATGGAGGATTCGAACTTACAAGCGATTCAGTCTGGACGTATGGGCGTGGTTTGCTTGCAGCGATGATGTATTCAGTTTTTCAAACAGCGAATGAAGATAGTACTTTCATTTCTATCATTACCGATAGCCTGGGAGTCGATGATAATGATTCAGTACTGACACAGAAGACGATACACCAGACACCCTGGCTTTCACTTGGGGACATCAGGGATTCAACTTCGGGAATAACTTTTACTCCAAAGTATTCCAATAACTCTACGGCTGCAACAATCAAAATAGTTGCCTCACTCTTTGATAGCACAAGAACACAGATGAACCTCTACATGACGCCAAAAAACTCTACCAGCTATGTGCCAACTAAACTAACATTATTTAGGATTGCTTTCAAGGGAAAGGGCAAATTTGATGCTTGGTCAGAAACACTTCAAATACCTATGGCATATAATCCGGCTTATACTTCGCTTTACCGCGACGACCGCTACAGATTTTCTGACAATATTTCAAGTGTTAATATTCTTGCGTGTGCTAAGAATGTTTTTTCCGTCGGTGCATTTGTTAACAGGCCAACCTATAATGATACGAGCGGCACAAAGCAGAGAGGAGGAAATATTTTCTGGGATTCAACAGGCACACTTGCCTATTTCACTAGCCAGGGACCTGCAACTGATGGGAGGATCAAACCTGATTTCTGTGCCCCCGGATTAAACGTAGCTTCATCGCATTCCCGATCTGCAGCTACGATAGCTCAAACACTTACAGACAAAAATACAGTTGTTCTAAGCGGTACGAGCATGGCATCACCAATGGCTGCCGGAGCTATTGCGCTCTATCTGGAAAAATATCCGAACGCAACATTTGACGAAGTATATTCTGCGATTACTACAACTACAGATACTGATTCGCTTACGAATGTTTTTGGTCCGTTACCGAACTCTCGTTTTGGCTATGGTCGTCTGAATATTTTCAGAGCAATGGGTGGAATAGAATCAAGTGTGTCGGGAAATAATCGGGCAGCAACTGCTGAACAAATAAGTGTCTATCCTGATCCAGCCACGAATGAAGTGGTGTTTACTACGAAGTCGCAATCGCCAGCAAAAAAGCTTGCGATCACTGATCTTGGAGGGAAAATATTGGGAGTTTTTTCATTCGAAGGATCATCATTAAAGGTTGATGTGCGGTTGTGGGTGAGGGGAGCTTACTTTTTCCGTGTCTCCGACGGAAGCTTTGGGAAGTTTATAGTGAATTAGAACACTTCAAAACCTCGGGTTGAGTGGCAGAAATACAAAAGCCGAACGTAAGTTCGGCTTTTTCTTTGAGTAGCGGGGGTAGGACTTGAACCTACGACCTTCGGGTTATGAGCCCGACGAGCTGCCAACTGCTCCACCCCGCGATCATTTAGGGAGCGTTACAACACTCTTTTACTGGCAAGGTTCCGTCCGCTATTCAGTTGAGTTTTATGGTATTTTTGTAGTTATGTTTGCGTTTGTTATATGCTTAACCATTCAGATGAGTTTCCCACAACGCAAGTCAGAACTTCGACTCTTTGTTTCAAGCACATTCCGTGACTTGCAGGATGAACGCGAGTATCTGATAAAAAAAGTATTTCCTGAGATACGTTCTATTTGCCGACTGCGTGGGGTTACATTTACAGAAGTTGATCTGCGTTGGGGACTCACAGAAGAGCAGCAACGACTCGGACGAATTATTCGTACATGTCTTGAGGAAATTGATCGCTGTCGCCCCTACTTCATCGGTATCATCGGCAGACGCTATGGCTGGATGCCTGAATACCATGAAGTCGTAATGGATCCGGAGATTCAAGAGCGTTACCCTTGGATAGATGCCCTTTCGCTCGAAGGTGCAAGTTTGCTTGAGATGGAATTTACTCATGGTGTACTTAATGACAATAGCAGCCATGCAGCTTTCTATCATCGAATCGAAGAAGATTCACCTGTTGATGAGCCGGAACGCTTAGAAAAACTTATTTCAAGAGTACGAGATAATGGTAATGGTATTCAAGAATTTGGAACCCCACAAGAACTTGGGGAAATAGTTCGTAATGATCTCTTACGCATCATTGAAGACTCATGGCCCCTTGCTGATGTCCCCTCAGCACTCGGACAAGAACGTCTCACCCACGAAGCATTTGCACATTCACGTCGCCGCGCCTATATAGCAAATCCGGAGTATCTTCAAGTATTTAATCAGTGGCTTGCATCACCTACAACTCCGCTGGTGATTGCTGCTGCAAGCGGAATGGGTAAGAGCGCGTTATTGACATGGCTCATCGCAGAGTATAAACGAAAGAATCCCACAGCGTTCGTTATCGAACATTATGTCGGTGCTTCAGACGATTCGACAGATCATATTGGTTTTATTCGACGTGTCATTGGTGAGATACAAGACCGATATGGACTTGATAGCGATATACCTACTTCAATAGATGAGCTTGAACGTATCTTCCCTGAATTTTTAGCGCGCATCGGAAATGTTGTGGGCTTTGAAAATGATATACTTCTTATTGCACTTGATGCAGTAGATCAATTACTTCCGCATTCACGTTCGTTCAGATGGCTTCCGAAAGATTTTCCGGATAACATTAAACTTCTCATATCTTGTCGAATGGGGGAGACCCTTCAAGAGCTACAGAAACGGGGTTGGCAAGAGTTGGAGATGCGAATCCTCAAGGAACGCGAGCGTGAAGCAATTGTAGCACGATACCTTGGCGAGTATCATAAAGAACTTCCGTCGGCAATACTTCAGCGCATAGGCAAAGATGACAAGGCAGCATCACCATTATTCTTGCGAACACTTTCCGAAGAGCTTCGTCTCTATGGTGAACATGAAAGTTTAGCTGATGTCGTCGATAGGTATATGGATGCCTCCGATCTCGACGAGTTTTTTATTCATATTCTCGAACGAATGGAGAATGATTATGGATGTGATATTGTGCGCTCGGTTACAACTGCACTGGCAGCATCACGTTCAGGACTAACAGAGTCCCACCTACTTGGCGCATCAGGAGTAAGCAGAGCTGATCTTTCATTGTTATTACACGCTCTTGACTATCATCTTCTTCGCACCAACGGAAGACTTAACTTCTTCCACCAGTATTTGCGTAGAGCAGTAGAGGCAAAGTATTTATCGGATACCCAGGTGCGTTATCAATCTCATCGCGCTCTTTCAGAGTATTTCCGTCAACAATATGAAGAATCGCTCTCTGGCGAAGTTGAGGAATCAGATAATTCACTCATCCGTGAGATGCTCTATCAGTATGCGGCAAGTGATGATAAAGAACCTTTGCGTTCTGCACTACTTGAACCAACAGTTTTTCAACTACTCTTTGAAGGCGAGACGGAGTATGAATTCCTTCACTATTGGAAATCCATTGGTGAGATCGATGTAGCAAATGCGTATGAGAAAGCTTTCAAGACGTCTGATTCTGAAGTAATGCTGCAATTGGGGCGGCTCTACAGGTTAGTTGGTGCTTGGGAGTTATCAGAAAAAAAACTGAGTGAGGTAGCAGCATCTCCTACTAATAATACGCCCACTCGACTAAAAGCTTTATGGATGCTCGGTGATGTACAGATGCTTCGTGGAAACCCCGGGCAAGCTCTTGCTACATTTGAAGAAAAACGAAAGTTAGCCAATGAGGTGCATGATGAGCGTGCAATAGCAGAATCTCTTGGCGGCATCGGCGCAATACTTCTTGAACGTGGCGAGTACGAGGAAGCACTAAAAAGCTTTGAAGAAGTCCTGCGTATTAGTAAGAGTCATTCTGATCGTCGCGGTATTGTCCGTGCTCTCGTAAAGATAGGACAGATATGTTTTCATACTGGCCGCTATCAGGATGCAATGGATAACTACCAATCTGCACTTGAGGTCATAGGAACGCTCGGGGACCAACGAGAGCGTGCTTTTGTCTTAGGCCAGATAGGGCTTGTAGATTGGAATACAGGTGAGTTTAGCAAAGCAATGGATTGTTTCCGTGAAGAGATGGAGACAGCAGAGAATATTGGTGATTCACACGGTTATGCAATGGCTGCGGGAAAGATAGGACTCGTAGAACTTGATAAAGGAGACCTCGAAGGCGCAGAAGAGCATTTCAAAGAATATCTATCGCTGACGGAATCTCTTGGCTATAAACGTGGCATCGGATACGCACATGGTGATATAGGCATAGTAGCATTGCGGCGTGGTGAATATGAAACAGCGTTGAAAGAATTTGAAAAGGCACTTGCTATCCACAGCGAAATTGATTTTTCTGCGGGCAAAGCACTTTGGCTTCGATGGAGAGCAGAAACAACACTTTCTCAAATACCAAATCAACCGCAATTAGAACAAGCGCTTGAGTGGAATAACAAAAGTCTCACTATCTCGAAGGCAACAGGCAATAAGGATACGCTTTTTGATGCAGAGTTAGTACATGCGCGTATCCTTCATGCGCTCGGTAAGACCGAAGGAGCGGATAACAGTTTATCTACGCTGCTTGCTCGTACTGATAATCCTATTGAACAAGCAGCGTTACATTATTGGCGTTGGAAGCTATTTCCGGATTCGTATGATATACAAGAACATAAGCGGACTGCGCTTATGCTCTATACCGATCTTCTTGGACGAACGAAGAAACATCTTTTCGATAAACGCATCAATGAACTTCAAGCTCTTTAATTTAAAGGTCTGTTAAACCGTCTATATCTTTGAGTAGAGGTGTACCAATGAGTGCATTTGAAACCACCATTGCAGACATCACTGTTGCCTCGACACATCCTGCATTAATACCATTGACCGTCCAATCACCTGCAAGATAAAGATTTGAGAAGCCGGACTTATCGGCATGTAACCGATATTGTGTACTTCCTTTTACAGAAAGTACATATCGCTCCGAAGGATCTATGTTAGCACGGTAGAATATATCTACCAATGAGCTTTCGTCAAATCCACCTTTTGAATCAACATCCTTTGGCCACCAGACTTTCATGTCATTCTTCAAGAAGGTATCAGATGCATCCTTGACAATCTTCATTGCTTCTTCCGGGGTGCGAATCTCTGATTGTGGCGGCGTATCACCTACCATTGGTCCACAGAAATACGATACATTTTTGACATTGACAGAGGGCGGCCAAACCTCGCGGTCTATGAGCTGGCTCATATCAGACCACGTATTCATCGGATCAACGTAAGCATCCATCACCGGGCTTACCTCATCCCATCCAAGCTCCTTGAGGTCTTTATTCATCCATGTTTGGAAAGCCATTGTCCGAACGGTAAGAACGTTATCGACCATATCTTTCCACTCTTTCTTGGTAAGGAGTTCTTTACAGATGAACGGTACACTCCCAAGTGAGATACCAAAGACAACATCATCAAAGTCTTCGCCTTGTTTGAGAGTTATCGTTTCAATATCCTTCCAAGGAGTATAAAAGGATTCGAGGTTAATATCTTGCTTTTGAAGTTCATCACCTTCAACGAGTTGATCATAGTTGGGGTAACTGGGCCAACAATCAAGATCAGCTACACTAACGATCGGGTCGTAGGCTGCTCCATTTTTTATTGTTGCCTGTCGCCCCATCGTTATGGTTGATATTGACGATCCATCGGCAGAGACTCCCAAATTGTCAACCCGATGGAAGAACTTGATCTCTACACCTCGTTTCTTTAGTACTTCATAGAATGGTGTAAATACGGTATCACCCATCCCTGCTTGCATCTTCCAGAAGACAGCTCCTTTGTAGGTAAATACGATACGGAAGATAACACGTATTGCTGTGCCTGCGGCAAAGTCCGGCTTCTCCACTTCACCGTTGCGGAAAGCAAAGACAAGGTCATAAAGACCTTTCATTAATGGTGAGTTGTAGGTTATCTCAAGCGCACCATGTCGCTTAAGCCACTCGCGCAGGTCTTCACCATCGAGTGAATCGAGTTTATCAGGGTGAAGTAATACACCGTCGCGCATTAAACCAACAGCGCCTGTTGCTCCCATATCCATTAAGATAGTAAAACGTTTGACCTCAAGATTTTCATCAACAAGTTTGACGAATTCCCGACGGAGCCAATTCATCAATTCTTCAAGGAGCTTTTCTATGATCGAATGATGTGCAGCATTGTGATTTTTCGGGTCAGGGTCAAGACGTTCGATGTGTGTAATGAGAACATTGAGAATATCTTCTGCAAGCGTGATACTACCGAGTTCAACTTCAAGCATTTCTTCCTTGACAAAATCAGCGATAAGCCGAAGAGCACCAACATGACCTTCATGATCTTTGTGTGCTTCTTGATGTTGTGCAATATCCCATTCAAAGAGCAGAGACTTCATCCATTTTATTGTCATCCCTATAAAGTCCCATACTGATGGGAGTAATGCTCCTTTACCGGGTATCCTACCATCTGTAGGGAAATCAAATGCCCATGGCGTCCACTCACCTTTGAACTGCTGAGCGAGTACAATGTAGCTGTGCTTCTTGAATGCTTCTTCCCACGTGACAAGTGGTGAGCCGGCAGGACGGTTCATCTCTGCGTAGGCGCGCTGCATTGCATCGAATGCATTGTTATAGCATCCAAGCCAAATATGAAGCCCATGTTCTTCAATGCGTCCTTCAGGACCGCGTCTGCCGCTTGCACATTTACCACCGATACGCCAGCCCATTTGATAAATGGTAATAGCTTCGTATTTATCTTTCCAGTTCGGGTTACTTGTTATTTCGAATGCAGAAATGATCGATCCGACGCCACCGCCTAAGATCGCAAGTTTTTTCTTTTGCTCGTTTGCCATAGTAATAATATAGGTGAGATTAGCTGATGATAGTTTGTGTACCGACCCCAATTTCAAAGTCAAAGTGAATTGCAAAACTCAACTGTGAACGAATTGGTCCTGAAGCGGCAAGCCCAAGCTCGCTACGTATCGGGTGACTGTCGCATATTGCGATATTGATCTCGTATGCTTCGGAGAATATCTGCCCGCCATGAAAATTCGTCCCAACTGCTTTTGTCTCAACAACAGCTTGAAACGCAGCATACTCCGGTTGGGCAACATCGCGTATCTCTTTTAAGAATACCATTGGGATATCGGCATGAGCCATATCATCAATAGAATTGTAGAGCATCTTGAGGTTCTCAAGCAGTGAAAGACCGTCATGGAGATACCCGGCAATGGTTTTCATGATACTTGCGAGGTCGCTAAATATCCCTCCGATGCCATGACTTTCTTTAACCCCCGGTATAACTGCTACCTCAACAAGTCGAACTACTTCACCTTGTTCATTCGGTCCGAATGTCTTAAGTGCAAGAGCATCAATAGCAAAGAGGTCAGGTGCGGTAGTATCTTTCGGGAGTGTGACAGTTCCGATACCTTTTGGAAATCCGTAGAGTTCTCTTCCCATCGCCATTGCATACGGATTATCAACCCAAATGTAGGGTAGTATCCAGAACATACGTTTTTCTTGTGTATCAATGACGAGCATCCAGAACGCTATCTCTTTTTCTGCGAACCAACCCATGTTGCTATAGGGTGGTGTTGCAGAAGCAAGAGAAGGTAGATCGCAGCAGGAAAGGAGCAGGAATCCGCCTCCCGGTACGAACCGCTGTGCCCCGCCGAGCGGAGTGTTTAAGTACTTATCACAAAGTTCTTGAAGTTTTGTAATGTCGGCATCAATGACAAAGGAGTATTGATGTACATCTTTGGCGATAAAAGGCGGAGCGAAAACAAGTTCGCCTCCACGATTAATGTAAAGTGGTTTGCTCATAGGTAGTTA
>JAYUZC010000414.1:0-3324 GCA_043752045.1 Bacteroidota bacterium
ACCAAAGACAGCCCAGATAAGCATTGTAGTCAGCGTTTTAGAATCCAGTAAATATGCGCTGATGCTTTTTGTTGGGACAATCTCGCCCGTCAATGCTGCACCTGCAATAATAGAAATAGTCAGAAAGATAAAACCAATAATAGACGAACGTACACCATATCGTTCTAATTTGTCCAAGCTTGGTACTTCATGGAAGAATGAGCCGAACTCATTGAGCCGCATTGCTCGATAAAGAAGTAGATACAGAGAGCCGTATATCGTAGCAAGTGTCAAAGCAGAAAAACCAAATACAATGGTAATAATATGGACATTGAATGTTGCGCTCTCGAATAAGTGCTGGCTATCGGAGATATGCTCAAGAGACGTATAGAGCGATGAGATTGTCTGGAAAACAAACCCTGCAAGTACAACCATCATGCCTGTCCCGGCGGCAAGCCCTTTTCTTCTTGGCTCAACGGCAGTATAGCTGCAGAGCATCGTAAATGCAATGAGCGAGAAGAACTCATAGAAGTTTGTGTAAAGACAATGCCCGGCGGCTAAGGTAAATGCGCAGATATAGACACTATGAACGGCAATAGTAATTAGAAGCAATGGATAAAGGGGCTTTCTCGATGCAGACTGCCTAAAAAAGACAGATGCAAAAAGAAAGAGCAGCGCGCCATAAAGAAATGGCAGAATGGTTTGTGTACTGCGGCTTAAAATTTCCATTAGCCACATAAAACAGCAATAAAGCTAATTTCATTCGTGAAACCCCTAAAACGATGCTTTTATTGAGAATGCTACATCGAGAATTGAACCAGATGCAAAGAGGTCAAGAAAATGACCGGTTGCAAGGTCAATACTAACGATATTAGCAATTGTACCACCAATGCCGAGGGTTATATCAGTAAGGTCTTTCTGAAATGCGATCCCTGTTCCGAAGCGTACTTCATGTCCACCAAATTGCCGATTCATACCAAGCCCAAAACCGATGCGATTATTCTTAAAACTACCGACTGTTTCTGATAAGCCAACGGAATACTCCATCGCCAAGGTAGGGTTAAATCCAAACCATTGTTTGCCCATAGCACCAATGTCAAGAGTTGTACCGATACGGAAGACAGTTGGAAGTGGGGTTGTGAAAGAAGCGGTATCGTGAAGATCTCCATCAAATACAGCTAATGAATCATTAAGCCCTTCAACAGTACCTTGAAATATAAAACTATCAAGTTCATTGTATTCAGCTCGAACCTGTGCTTTATTTGTCCAGGTAATTGACCCTATGTCTGTGACTGAAGCACCAACTAACAATGCAGGTCTCTTGAATTTTGTAGGTAGAAATCCTATGTAAGTGCCAATATCAAAACCAAAACCATCGCCAGCATTGGATGGTGTTAAGAATGCAAATGAAATTCGATTTGGTACGTTTTGCGGGTCGAAATCATCAGAGTATGAACTAAGAATAGTGTAGTTCATTGTTATATCGGTCTGACCATGCGGCTCTGATATACTAATATAATTACCGGGTAAAAGTTTATATGCTCCTACTCCGCCGATAAGTTTTATCGTACCGCCAACATCTAAATGCTGGAAAAATCCGGCACTGTCGTTGCGGTTCTCGAGTATTCTATTTCCATAGCTTAAGGCGAAATCATTATACCAAAGTGCTTGGACATCGAAGTCAGAATAATGCCCTCCGGTTTGTGCAATAATTGCTTGAGCGTTATAAAGAAAATCAAGAAAATCTGAAGGAATATCGGTGCGAAGTGCCGCATGTGTTGACCAGGTGAATGCAAAAGTCCCATACTTCTCTGTTGTGAACGATGCACCTAAGACACTTGCATCACCCCTACCAGATAAATTACCATCTTGAAGAAGTGTTACGACATTTTGCCTGTCTTCATCAGAGATGACACTATCAGTGTAGAGATTAAATACATTATTCAAGGCATCAGGGTCTCGAAAACTGGGTCCTGCTTCAAGACCATACGAAGCAAGAGGGAAGAGTCGAATCTCATATCGTTTGCCATACTTGTCATAAAGACGTGCTGGGTTTAGGCCGATGGCATCAAGTCCTTTTGCCGAGACGACATACGTTCGTCCCATACCATGAGCATTGACTGCAAGATGTTCGTATCCCGATTGTCCAAATGCGGAGGACGTTAGTACTATGAAAAATAGAAGTAGGTATTTCTTCATCAGTTCTGTTTCATTAGTGCTTCTATTTCAGGGATAGTTCTTGGCGATGACTTTGAGAGGTTCTCATTTCCTGTTTCATTGATGAGAATATCATCTTCAACTCGGCAACCGATTTTCCACCATTTTGCATCACAGGGGCTTCCTTCGGCGATATAGATGCCTGGCTCGACAGTTATCACAACATTTGGTTCAAGCAAACCCATTGTCCCCGCGTCATGCACATCAAGACCAAGATAGTGCGACGTTCCGTGCATAAAATACTTCGTGTATTGTGAGCTATCGGTGAGGATGCCCAGACGAACAAGTCCTGCCTTGATAACCCTAACCGCTGCTTCATGCGGAGCTCGAAAACGATTGCCAGTCTTAGCTGCAGCAATTCCAGAATCCGTAGCTTCGAGCACTATCTCATATATTGCTCGTTGTTCGTGTGTGAATGTGCCATTGATAGGGAAGCTTCGTGTCACATCAGCTGTATATCCGTGGTACTCGCCGCCGATATCCATTTCGATAAAATCACCAGACTGCGTTTTGCGTCTATTGGTTGTATAGTGTAATATCGTTGAATTATTTCCGCTTCCAACAATACACGGATAGCCAGTGTATTCACAGCCGTACTTCTTGAAAATATATTCGCCGAGTGCTTGAATCTGGTATTCATACCAACCGGGCTCTGACTTTTTTAGTATTTCGTTATGCGCTTCACAGGTAATGTTAATTGCTTTGCGAAGAAGTGCAAGTTCTTTCGGTGTTTTTATCATCCGCAAGCGGTTGAGAAATTTGCTTGGAGAAGTTATCGTGAGATTGGGGTATTTACGTTTGAGAGAATCAATGACATCTGTTGCATTCGTTAGCTTTTTATCAATTGAATGATCGTGGACATCTTTGTACGGGGGTGCAAAATATAATGTATCAACACTTGCATAGACTATATCCAATATCTCTTGAAGCGTGTCTATCGGATAGACAGTCGTAAAGTTTAAAACATTCTTTGCGCCTTCTGCCCCGAGACGAACGCCTTCCCATGTTTCTCGCGCGGGGTTCTTCCGCTCAACAAAGAATATCTCTTTTACTTTTTGTCCGTTAATGGTTATCGGTTCTTTGAAAAGTAAAAGTGCAGCATTCGGCTGAAGATGACCGCTTAGATAG
>JAYUZC010000415.1:0-8427 GCA_043752045.1 Bacteroidota bacterium
CGGAACAGTAGTACCTCAGGTAATCCAGTTCACCTGGTCAGGTGTAAACGGTGAAATCTGCAGACAAACACTGCAAGTGGATTGTACACCGCCAATTCAAACCAATTGTTTTACACTTCTTGAGCAGAAAGTAGAGTGTATTTCTAAGACACCGGCAGGAGCAGTCTTTACACTTGCTGTGAAAATTAAGAATGAAACGAGTTATCCGATGGATAAGATTGAAATTACATCTCCTTCTTTGGTAACGATTACACCTAATGCTATATTTATTGTACCACCAATCCCACCTGGTGGAACGACAAATACACTTACCTTTACAATTAGCGGACCGCAAGCATTAGAAAATTCGCAAATCTGTTTTGATGTAAAGGTCATTGACACTGCTCTTGCCATTTCGGCAGGCGTACCGTATATCCAAGAAAAGAATTGCTGTATCCAAACGTTCTGCTTTACACTTCCTAAGTGCAAAGATTGCTGTGAAGGTTTCCAGAAGACGATCCAGCACGGAACGCCGCGAGTAACGCAACCAATCTTAGGGGTCTCACAGATTGCAACGGGATTAAGCGCGGGACCTTCCACAATCGTGAAATTCACAGCAACTGTAGTTAGTGCCGATAGGAAAGTACAAGGCGGATTTGCTGGCCTCTGCGCAACCTCCGGCTGGACTCCCGTGTTCGGCAATATTATTAATCCGCAAGCAAGTGTCGGTGGTCTTCCGCTCTCGAGCACACCGCAGCCCTTTGCGACGCCCCCACCTGCTCCGTATCGCGAAGCTATCTGGGGAACCTCGCCTTTAGGTGTAACGATGTCGGCGACGCCATTTACGTTACAGATTCGTTTCCCGAACCCACCTAGTAATCCATGGTTTGGCTGTTCGGATTCTCTACGCTTCTGTGTGCGCTACAGCTTCACCGATGTCAATTGCCGCACGTGTGATACGATGATCTGCTATGCTGTAAGAAGAACAGGTGGATGGATAATTCACGATTGGCAAGTAAACCTTCCGAAAATCTCAGTCATCAAATTGACAAGCAAAACGGCAGGTACATTGACTATAGATCTTCCGAAACTTCCTGTAGATTTCACTGCAGAAGATGGAATACGTCTAACGGGTGTTTCTCTGCAATCAGGTGCTGGTGTTCGTGTGACACAGTTTGACGGAGCTACGGCACCAAACTTTGTCGGATCAAAATCACTATCACTTGGTCACGGCGAAAAAGCTGTCATACCAATTACGTATGATAATTATGCCGATCAAGGTTCGTTCATCAGTTATCTTACGTATCGATATGTCAATGTCAGTAACCCGAAAGATACCCTTGAGACAACCGACGAAATAATCGCAATTGTCCCGGGGACTACTTTGCCGGGTGGCGATGTGTTGGCTAAGGATGATTCAACGACAAAACCTACAAATGTTCGGACCTATGCGTTACACTTTGCGGTGAAGAATAAATCCAATGCCCAGGTTGCGACCGTAAACATCTCTGTTGATAAGAATACAAAAATTCTTGCAACAGGACCGTATGAAGATAATGACTCATTAACCTATAATGCGGTTAAGGGAGTCTATGACGGTACGTCATACCTATTCCCCGTAACGTCACAATGGGCAACTCCATCTGCGGAGTCTCGTCCTGCACAGGGATCTACTATTCGCCCAATCTATTTGACTGTTGCAGGTAGTACTGGAAAGACGTTAGTTATTCACTACGTAACAAGGGATGATGCTGGTAATATTCTTACCGAAGACTCTGTCACACTCTCTGACCCGCTTTCATCGGTGAAGAAGAATGATCCGCCATCAGGCACAAGATCATCAGGGCATCTCTATCCGCCATATCCGAACCCGACTGCATCTTCAACAACGTTGCAGTTCAGACTTGATGTGGGTGAGTACGCTACATTGTCGGTGCTTGATGCTCTCGGAAATGAAGTACTCAATGTACTTAGCAATCAATTCATTACCGGCGGTGAGCATGTCTTCAATGTTGCAACTGACAACCTTCCGTCAGGATCATATACCGTTCGACTACATACCGACTCTGGTACGCAGACACAAAGACTAACAATCATCCGCTAATTCGGAGGATTATAGAATACAGAAAGCCGCTACTTAATATAAGTAGCGGCTTTTTTATACTCTTTACATAAAGTTACACTTCCCCTAACACCCTCCCCCCGCTCCGTTGAACACTTCTTTCCACTTGCCGTTGACCTTGCCGACTATCGTGTAATTCCATGCTTCGTAGAAGTAGTTCTTCATTACTATCTCTAGTGAGCCGTCGTTATCCATGTCTATTACATCGAAGGTTTCTATGCGGCGCGCATCGGATTCGTCTTTTGACGTGTAGAACGTCGAGTATATTTCTTTCCACTTGCCATCATCAGTTTGTGTGAGTATCATCGTCAGAATTGCTACCTTCTCCCCCGAGTAAACCATCTGCGTTGCTTCACAATCTGCGATGAGTTCTACCGTGCCATCGCCATTAATATCGATCGCTTTGATACGTGCAACTTGAATGTTTTTGATGAACGAGGGAGATACTCGCTGCGATGAGTAAAAGAATTTTGCATACGCATGAGCGGCTGATGTGTCGGCTGATGTCGTGGGACGCATCTTTGGTTTGCGTTCGCGGCGGAGTGAGTCGCTTACTGCAAGTCCGCGGGTATCGGGTTCGATGGCGCGCATCCCGCCGTAGCGAGTCTCGCATGTTGCCGTTAGCTGCAAGCAGGCATAGTTCGTGTCAGCTTCTTTGACCCGGACAAGCCCAAGCTGTTCGTTATTGTGAAAGAGCGGATAGGTTTTACCTGGGGGAAAATAATCAAGCGTAAATGCACGGTACTCCCCGTTGCCGCCGGTCTCTTTTACATCAGACATTTGCGATGGTTGTGATACAGCATCTTGGAATCTGCCATAATGATATTCAGCAATGGGTTCAATGTGCCAGCCGCTTCCATCCATGTGCTGCTCGACAACAAAGAGGATGGTCTTCTCTTGTGCGAATACGCCTATCGGCAAGAGAATTGATAGTAGGATAAATACTTTTTTCATGTGGTTTTAAAAACACATCCTGGAAAAGAAATGGCACAGAGAAAAAAAATGAGTGATGCAATCCGATCTCATTCGTTTGCTGTATAACTTTGTAGGTGAATGATTTTTCTCGCAGCTGATGTTTGTCCTCTAGCAGCTACCCGAGAAACATAAGGTGAAAATACATAGTGATGATGTAGCCCTGTATGAGAATGCGGGGTTATTTTTTTTGTCATCTTTAAAACCGGAAGAAAACCTGTTCTGTATTACTTCTACACATCCACAACAGCACTGACACTCCACTTGTCAGAAAATTGAAAATTCATAACAGCAACGTATTTACGTTTCCTTATCAATTATAGAGTGTATTGTATCGTATTGCCTTATCAAAAAACATAGCTGATATTCCGGCAGCAATGACATGTACTGCCGGTACGTGAAGTCAGTTTCAATGAGGAAATGATCCCGCATGGGCGAACGTCTGTGCGGGGTTGTTCTATTAATAATCTCTTCTGCGTTTTATCTCGTTGCGGATAACTGCAAGTGAGCGTCTGACCCATTCCATTGTTTGTGCATCGACTTTTTCACCGCCCATGAAACGTATCATCGCTGATTCGCTTTCGAGGACATCATCAATATCAATGACTTGTGGTGCATTCGTCTCTTTTCCATCCTTAGGTACATAGAGTTCTTCAAACTGCACGCCCATCGCATCTGCGATCTTGCGGAGCGTATTGCGGGTTACGCCGGATTCGTCGTTTTCTATACGGGATAGATGCGCTTGCGTGATATTTGCACGTTCGGCTATAAAACCTTGACGGAGGCCTTTTTCGTCTCTAAGTCGGCGCATTCGTTGACCTTGCGTCTCCCCGGAATTATACGGAAAGTACTTAGGTGCCTCTCGGCTCGACTCATTTATTTTTTGATCTACAGTATCCATTTTTGTATATGCTAAACACATTTAACATCCGCATAACACATACAACCATAAGGACTTACACGCCCTCACCTCTCCAGTGATACTGTAGTTTCGGGTAACCTCCTCCAGGTTGTATTCGGATGCCGACAAGGGAGACGGCGAATGAGAATACACAAATATACAACTATTTTTGCCTAAAACCATAGCATTTTCAAAGATTTTTGAAATATTTTCATTATTTTTTTTTGAGCATCTTGCAAACAGCAAAAAGTTTTTGTATATTTGCATAACAAAATACATATAAAGCTATTTATTATGCTTTTTATGCTATTACAAAAATAGCACATCCATAACCTTTAAATAACGCTAACTTATGAAAACAACTGATCTTAAGCCAAGACCAATGATACTTCCTATTGGCATATACCGCAAAATCGAGCGTGAACGTGCCAAATACAGAGCAATTTTGAAGAAGGACGAGCCAAATACAGGCAAGATTTCATTTGAAGATGCATGCTTCTTGAGCAAGTTCATCTCGGAATCCGCATTTTACATCGAAGAACTTGAGCGAAATATCGGCGAGGAGCTGGTAGATTATTGGCAAACCAGAGAACATGCCATGCGGATACTGACTGACATTATGATACAGCAACCGCAAACAAATGCGTAAAAATATAGTGCTGTCATTGCGAGGAGGGCTTTAGCCCGACGAAGCAATCTCAAATCTCAAAAGTTTAGATTGCTTCGTCGCTCGAAGACTCGCTCCTCGCAATGACATGCGTTATTCATCATTCACGATTCATCATTCATCATTTCCCATGAGACTACCATCCATCTTCAAACGAAAAGAACCCTCTCGCACTTCCAAGCTCGAAGTTGTGAGCGGTTCGCCATCACTTCCCTATCTCTTCAACTCGTGGGATGCGCCGCGGATGAACCTCACGTTCATCCGCGAGACCGTCTCGGCGGCGATGCATGCACGAAGTGAAGCTATCGGCAAAGCAACACTTCTCGCATACGACAACCGCCGCACCGACATCATCAACGAGAAGATTGTATTGCCGTACTCGCATCCGCTGCAAAAGTTATTGCGCGAGCCGAACCCCCTCTTCGATCTGCCGGATATGCTCGAACTCGTCAGCCAATGGCTTGATGCAACAGGCAATGCACTGCTCTTGAAAGTTCGCAACCTTCGCGGCGAGCCAAGCGAGTTATGGCTTCTTCCTGCGCTTAGCTTCACAATAGAAAAAGGAAGCGATGAACTTCCATCCGAGTATATCTTTCAGCCGCAAGGTGTGAGAATATCGGCTCGTGATATTATTCATATCAAACGCTCCGATATTCGCACTGCACCGTTCTATGGTCATGCGCTGCTATCAGATATTATTGACACAGCTCGCACCGATACTGCACTTCGTATGTATCAGCAGCGGTTCTTCGAGAATGATGCTGTCCCGCGCGCTGTGCTTCGCTTCCCGCCTGGTGCGTCGCTCACACCAAGTCAGATAGAAGAGATTCGCCGCGCCTGGGATGAGAAGTATAAAGGCATTGCGAATTCATCTAAGCTTGCCATACTTCCTGATGGGGGTGAGATCAGTTCGCTCTCGTCGAATGTGCGTGAGATAGATTTCACTAAGAGCCGCGAGACGATGAAGCAAGCGATACGCGAAGCGTTCAGAGTACCGAAGATCGTGCTCGGTGATACCGACGATGTGAATCTATCCAACGCCGAGACAAGCTATGCCGTGTTTATGCGCGATGTTGTTGATTATTCGCTTCGCAAATTCTCGCGTGCCCTGACACGGCAACTCGCAGCAGAGTTTTCGTCGAGCTACATCATCGAGCATGAGAATGTGATTCCCGAATCCGAAGAGCGACAATTGAAGAGATTAGAGCTTTTGAAAGATGCGTTGACGATCGATGAACAGCGGAAACTGTTGGGGTTTAGGTGAAGTAACAATTACTTTATCTTTCTGATAGCTTCCGGCTCACGACCGCAGTATTTGCAAAGTAGAAATAGTAACTCTCTGTCATTGAACTTCGTGATGTCGAATCTACTTTGCGGTGCGAAGAGTAATCCGCCGCCAAAAATACCAATGAACGGACCCACGAAGATACTGATTGCCTTGGGCAAATCTGACCCGGTTGCGTTTGATGCTAACTCACCCAATCCGAGGATTGCAATACCACCCAAAAAATATCCTCCTATAGCACCACCGGCATCCAGACCATCCAAACCACGATGTGTGAGATACTTGATCTTACTATTCGGCAAATAAAATGCATCAATAGTATCAATAAAAAGTGAAGAGATGTTATCTGTCTGCACTATGATAAGCCCACTATCACGTATCGAAAGGATGTAACTATTATAAAATATTTCATTGTGGGTGTCTATGGTGAACGGACCGCCTTTACCCTTGTAGTCCGACATCGAACCTGCACAGCCGATACAGGTACATGCGACAATTAGGATAATGAGGTATTTTATATATAGAGTCTTCACTTTATCTTCTTCAACTCGTCAGGTTCACCAGCCGGATGTGCGGAGCGGCTGCGGATGTACTTGAGGTCGTCTATGCGGTAGGGGTAGTATCTGCTGGCTTCTTTGGCAAGGTAACATCCTGTATGACAGCCGATGAATGCGCCACCATAAATACCGAGTGTGTATAGTAGTGCTGACGATGCGTCCGCCTCTCCGCCATGCGCATTCGTAAGCCCTATTGCCGTAAGCGTCCCTGCTGTGCCGCCGATAAGTGTACCCAAAAAGCCGCCGCCGGAATTATCATGATAACCGAACTCTACAAAATCAATTTCGGATAGTGGCAGTACCATGTAGGAGTTACTTAGCGATGTATCGCGCATTCCCCAGTAGCGGCGGATTAGAAGCGAAGAATCACGCACGGCAATAAGTGCACCGTCTATCAGATTCCCGTTCTTCATAAAGTAGAACGTACCGTCAGGGTTATCCATCTGCCGAGGGTTTCCTCCGCAGCTTAAAAGAAATATCAGGAGTAATGAGTAGAGTGTGCGTTTCATTTTATCTTCTTCAGTTCGTCGGGTTCACCTTGAGGAAAAACACTTTGTTTGCGAAGGAATTCACGTTCTGTACTTCTGTATGGATAGTAAGTATGATTACCTTTATACACAAGACATCCGGTAATAGGTCCAACTATGATACCTCCTAAAAATCCGATAAGTCCATAAGCGAGTATAGAATATCCGTCGGAATAGGGTGCAATTTCTGAATATAAAGCACCAGCAGCACAACCACCGATACCGCCTAAGACCAGGCCGGTTGAGCCATAAAGTGCCTCTTTTTCCGGTGCAAGATAGACAAATGAAATATCTGATATTTTTACAGATTCATTGATGAATGTCCCATCGGCACTAGCACTGTATGTTTTTAATAGCAATGATGAATCACGAACAGCAAGGAGTAATGACTCTTTTATAGTCTGATCCTGCATATAGACAAATACGTTGCTCGAGTTCTGTGGCTGTTTCCCGCAGCTTAAAAGAAATATCAGGAGTAATGAGTAAAGTGTGCGTTTCATTTTATCTTCTTCAGTTCGTCGGGTTCTTCAGTTTTGTAGATGGCGAGTTTGATTATCTTTTCAAGATGGTCTGGGTCACGGGGGTCATAGGAATTGTTGCCAGTTGCGGCAAGAATCCCTGCCGTAGCAGAGCCTACAAGCAGACCGATAATTGCACCCGCAACTCCATCATAAAGACCTGACCAACTACTGTTCGCGGGACGGATTTCACCACCTATAACGCCACCAACTACTACTCCGGAAAGACTTGCAAGAGCGAATGTGCGTGACGAGCTTAGAGTCGAGTGCAAAAAAGCGTCTATCGTATCAAAACCGAACCGGACTATATTTGGCCTGTGGCTATCATACTCAAGTGAATCTAAATCCAATATATCAACTATCAAAGCATCAGAACGAACTGATAATAATTGAACAGGAATTTCTTCATTGTTTATAGTGCGAATGACCTGCTCCGTACCGACAGTCGGTGCACAACCGACTGCAAAGAGTGAAATGCAAATTATTAGGATTGTTACTTTTTTCATTTGATCTTCTTCAGTTCGTCGGGTTCTTCGGTTTTGTAGATGGCGAGTTGAGCGATCTTTTCTCTGTCAGTCGGATCGAGAGGGTCGTATGTTGAATAGGTAAAATCATTGATAAACGCTCCGACAAGAACTCCCGATAGCGCACCTAACAAACCATACGCAGTCATTACTATAGGTGTCGAGTAAATATCTCCTTCGCCGCCACCACTTGATTCGCCATCAACATAACCAATCAATCCGCCGAGCGCGAGTCCCGATGTCGAAGCAAGCACGATTGTCTTTGATGCGCTTACAGGATCATAGATGAACTTATCTATGCTTTCAAATGGGTACACACCTATTTCTGCATTGGTAATGTAATATGCAGGTGGCTGCGATGTATCAACGAGCAGT
>JAYUZC010000416.1:0-8425 GCA_043752045.1 Bacteroidota bacterium
CATGGGTAAAGTCATAACAATCGAGCGGCACATAATCGAACAAGAGCGTGCATCAAAAGGCGCGACCGGGGATTTTTCGGCAATGCTCCGAGACCTTACGCTTGCGATAAAAATTATCCATCGCGATGTGACGCGCGCCGGACTTGTCGATGTACTTGGCTCGACGGATATGACGAACATACAAGGCGAGGTCGTTCAGAAGCTTGACGAGTTCGCCAATGGCGTTATCTTCCGTGCTATGGATCACGGCGGACATCTCTGCTGCATGGCAAGCGAAGAGGAAGACGATATTATCAAGATACCCGATGAATATCCGAAAGGGAAGTACATCCTTTGCTTTGACCCGCTTGACGGCTCATCCAATATTGACGCGAATGTTTCTATCGGGACTATATTTTCCGTTCTTCGCCGCATAAGTGATGACGGTACTGACGGCACACCCGAAGACGTGATGCAGCCCGGGTATAAACAAGTTGCAGCAGGATATGCAATATACGGCTCTTCGACTATGCTTGTTTATACGGCAGGGCGTGGCGTGTTTGGTTTTACCTATGATCCTTCGGTCGGTGAGTTCTTGCTTTCGCATGATAACATTCAGATACCCGAGCATAAAGGAATCTACTCCGTAAACGAAGGCAACTATACGAAGTGGTCGCCTGGGATGCAAAAATATATTGATTGGGTAAAACAGGAAATTCCCGAAGAAGAGAAGAAGCCATATAGCTTGCGCTACATAGGCTCGATGGTCGCTGATGTTCACCGCACATTGCTTTACGGTGGTGTATTTCTTTATCCGGCAGATATTAAAAGTAAGAGAGGCAAACTACGCTTACTATATGAAGCAAACCCAATGTCTTTCATCATCGAGCAAGCCGGCGGCAAAGCCACTGACGGCATGGGCAAGCGTCTCTTAGACGTCATCCCAACCGAACTCCACCAACGCACCCCCCTCGTAGTAGGCAGCCCGAAGAATGTAGATGAGGTCGAGGGTTTCTTACAGAGTATATAAACTATTAAACCCTGCAAAGTTACAAAACAAGAACCCCTTGCCGTAAGGCAAGGGGTTTTAAATCAGATAATTTATGTAAAATTATGCGTGGCGGATCTGCTTACTGTAGCTTCTATAGAAGAAGAGGGAAGCGGTGAGCATTGGGAGTATGACGGCGGCTGTGTATTCTAAGCCGAGTTTGAAGCCATCCTGCCATTCGATATAGGTTGTTCCGAATAGCTCATCTTTTTTCTCTACCGCTATCTTCGTAAGCGTCAGGATATGTCCTGATGATGCCCACCAGTAGATGAGAACTCCGAGTGCTACCACTGCAAGAGAGATAGCTGTATTACGTTTTGTTATAGCTGACATGGGAGTATCCATTCTAAAAGAGAATCCTAGCCGGGACGAGGTACCTTAACCATCATCACCATCCTATGCTTACGCATATCTCCCCGCCCCGTGCTAGAAAACTCTAAGGACCAAATATTAATTACAAACCGCTTGCGCCGTATAGCTTCGCCTTGATGGTGATCGTCTCACCAACTTTGCTTCCGATAGTACCTTTGCTGCCGGCAACATTGAAGTCTTTGATTGGGACAGTGAATGTACCCGTAACGGCTACAAGGTCACCCGGTGCGCGCTTTGCTGTCTCTGCGTTTGCTTTGATGTACTGAATCTCGACAGGAATAGTCATTGACTTTGTAACACCGTGCATAGAGAAATCACCTGTTACATCTGCAGTGTACTTATTGCCGCTTTGTTTTACGTTCTTTGCAGTTTTTGCAGTGAATGTAATTTGCGGATACTTTGCAGCATCGAGCCATGAGTCACTATGAAGATGCTGATCGCGCATGTCGTTGCCTGACTTCATTGTTGCAACACTTGCTGATACTGTTCCAGTGATCGTAGTTGGTTTTGCAGGGTCGAAGGTAAGCCAACCTGTAATGCCTTCGGCAGTGCCATCGATCGTCTCAACAGGCATTGTCGAATTCCATTCAAATTGGTTCTTTCCTACCTTATCATTGAACTTGAAAGTGCTTTGCGCATTCGCTTCGGTTTTCGCAAATGCAGTTGCTGCAATAAATACAGCAGTAATACCAATGATCAATCTATTCTTAAACATACGTTTCTCCTCTAAGTTTATAACACAAAATAACACGTTAATTAGATAATCTTTTCGCAGAGCGCAATGAGCGTCTTACATTCTTCTGCCGATAGTTTGTTCATGATGACATGTTCTTTTTGAGATACACTCTCATCAAGTTTAGCTAGAAGATCAAGACCTTTTTGCGTAATGCGAGTAACAACAACTCTTCTGTCTTCGGCTGATTTCTCGCGTGTAGCATATCCTTTCTTGACAAGCGCATCAATTCGGCGCGTTATGTCAGGGGAGTTGTCTACCATCCGGGATGAAATATCACCGCATGAGTGCCCATCGGGATAGACTCCGCGAAGAATACGCATGATGTTGTATTGCTCTTGCGAGAGTTCACCTGCGAAAATATCGCTGCCCATCTCGTTCTTAATATGGCTTGCGGTAACAAGAATTGCAAGGAATGCTTCCTGCTCTTTGGAGCGGAATTTACTGGTTTTGAGTCTGTCTGCTACTGTCATAATATCTGTTTGAACGATAGTTGTTCCAACAAGTTTCATTCAATTACACTTTTTTCCGAATTTTTCGTTATACCCCAATCAAATCAGCAAGATAGATGTACCCAATACTCTTCAAACTAGGACCACTTACCATTTATAGCTTCGGCTTTATGATGGCTATTGCCTTTCTGGTATCGAATTACCTATTCTCCAAGGAGGCAAAGATTCGCGGCTGGGATCAGAAGCATATCTCGCGTATGACCATCATGGCGCTTCTTGGCGGCGTTGCCGGCTCAAAGATATTCTCGGTATTTGAGGACTGGGATAGTTTTATGCGCGACCCGATAGGGCAGCTCTTCTCACCATCAGGACTTACATTTTACGGTGGCTTTATTCTTGCGATGGTTATCATACTTTTGTATATCCGTTCGCAGAAGTTACCATTAAAACAAATCGTTGATGTGTTAGCACCGATCGTGTTTCTTGCCTATGGTATCGGTCGTCTCGGTTGTCAACTTGCAGGCGATGGTGATTATGGCATCCCGACACATGCTCCGTGGGGTATGAGCTATGCGAACGGGACAGTAAAACCGACCTCTGCATTTGCCGAACACTTCGAGCGTTACCCCGATGAAAGAATAGAGTGGAAGTATGATTCGCTCAAGGCAATACCTTCGAGGATAGATGATATGGGTTACCGTATAAATAGGTTCGATGAAGAAACACCATGTCACCCGACACCATTATACGAATTTTTCTTCGCCGCTATTGCGTATCAATTCTTGAAGAAAAAACGCAAAGACTATCGGAATATTGTCGGGAAGACATTTGGCTTAACTCTTGTGCTTATGGGAATCGAACGTTTGCTCGTTGAGTTCTTGCGTGTCAATCAACTCTATGCAGGGCTTTCAATGGCGCAGTGGATATCGATTGCTTTAGTGATAGCCGGTATATACATATTCTCGCAAAAACCATCGAAGAAATCATAGGTATGGCAAAAGCGAAAGTTGAGTTCATTACCAAGCAAGGCGGATGCACACTCTGTGATGAGATGTTTGTCGAGCTTGAATCAGCCCAAGATTATGTTGACTTCGATCTTGAGATTCGGAAGATAGAAGAAGATGATGAACTCTATCGGCTCTATTGGGATAAGATTCCTGTGCTTATTGTCAACGGGAAGGTCGCGGCAAAATACCGTACTACACGCGACGATATAATTAAAAAAGTGAATGCACGAAAACTATTCGGATTATTTTAGATGCTGATATTTCTAAAATTCATGCAAGGCATCGGTATTGCTACAACAGGTGTAGGGCTTGTTGCAGGTGTGATGCGTAACTCAATGGGTGAGGAGTATATGTATGCCGCTATCGGCATAATGATATTCTATATAGCTCGGTACGTCGAGACAAGGATGACACCACAGTAAATGAGAACGCCGCTCTGCTTTCAAGTTGTGCGGGTAATGTACAACTGTTTTTATTGAAAGCAGAGACGGCACGTCCCCGTCTCGAACTTCTTTTACCTGATTATCACCATCCGCTTAGCAACTTCACCCTTCGGAGTTGATAGACGATACATATAATTTCCAGTCGGAAGTTTTGTCGTATTGACTGTGATGCGATGTGTCCCGATCGATAGTTTCTCATCAACGGCACGAGAAACTTCTATTCCCTGCGAGTTAAATATACCAAGACGGACATCCATTGTCTCCGGCAAAGCGAACTCAATAGTCGTCGCTTGTGATGCCGGGTTCGGATAGTTCTCCATAAGCATTAACCCCGGTGTAAACTCGTCACCATAGACCGCAGTCGAAGGTTGATTCTTGAAGATGCCAAGTTTTGTCCAGTCACCGTTATTTGAAAACGTTTGACTTGCAGACGCGGTGAGCACTGACTTTACAAGATCTTCTTTGAGGGTGTCTTCTCCATCCAGGAGCCATTCATACATGATGGAGGCATAGATATTGCGGAAGTCATGCTGTGCTTCGTAAGCAAGGTTGCCATTGACAAGTGAATCGAGTGCTAGCTGCGGGTTACGTCCGCGTACACCTCCAACAACCTGATTACCGACCACGAAGAGTGGAGCTGCCGTGCCGTGATCGGTACCGCTGCCGTTCTCTTGCGGACGGCGACCGAACTCGGAATACGTCATGAGCGCAACCTTATCACCAAAGCCGCTTGCTTCAATATCATCTTGGAATGCTTTGATGCAGCCGGATAACTCGCTAAGAAGATCTGGATGATCTGTCTCTTGGTTGCTATGCGTATCATAGCCCGATTGTGTCACAAGATACATCTTCGTTGTGAAGCCCGAAGCAATAAGCTGTGCAACGCCTGCAAGTTGTGTGCCGAGTTTTCCTGTTCCTGTTGTCGGATATGTTGATTTATTCGTTGTTACACTTCTGTCGACTATTGATTGCCCATAGACTTCAGTTTCCTTCTCAATTGTACGAACATATTCAAGCTCTTGATATGGTATAGTAGCAGGAGATGGGATTGGATCGTACAAATGCGTTGATTCCGTATCGTCTTCTGGTAGTGTGTTTATCACAATACCCATTCCGCCGTTCTCCGAGAAGAACATGTTTGTTAATGACGAACCAAATTGCAATGCAAGCGGAAAGCTGCCTTTATCAATCGTTGTAGGTGGATAATCCGGGTTCAATGTGCTTAACATTCTGCCAATCCAGCCGGTATTTGCAAAGCGCGTAGAATCCGTTGCTGTGTTCCAGATGTCTGTGCCTCTGAAGTGGGATAGATCAGGGCTTGGATAGCCAACATTCTGCAAGACGACCATCTTCTTATCACCATAAAGCTGGTGCATACCGCTCATCTCTTTTGTAAATGCAAGCGTATCATGGTCTGAGAGAGTAAGCAACCCATCAGCGGTTTTATCAAAACCAAGCGTTGGGCGGTACTCTTTATAGAGCGGATCGCTGTATGGTACTACACAGTTGAGTCCGTCATTACCACCGGCAAGCTGTACGATGACAAGTATTTTGTCATTTGAGGTTGCACTTTGTGCTAAGAGTGACTCAAGTGGTGAACGACC
Organism: Bacteroidota bacterium; assembly: GCA_043752045.1. GTDB lineage: Bacteria > Bacteroidota > Ignavibacteria > Palsa-1295 > Palsa-1295 > DATDEW01. The sequence continues at coordinate 5,639 of JAYUZC010000416.1, forward strand.
TAATGCGCGAAGCGGAATGCCGCCGAGCATGATAGGGAGCGCAGTTGTCGCTGCTCCAACCTTTGCACCGAATTTCAAAAAATCTCTACGTATCATTTTTGTATCCTTTCGTAATTACATGAGTTGGAATTCGGGAAGAAGAGCGATCACTTGTGAGGTAACTGAAATATTACCGTTATCAAGATAGAAGCTGCCCTGATTATTAGCAATAACAGCTGCAAGTGTACCTGCCTCAATCGGTCCGAGATCAAATGCAAGATATTGATCGCTAAGCGCATTTGTGATTTCAGATGCTGTCATGGTATCAGCATTTGGAATTTGTTTTGCCCAAGCCATTGGGTCAAATGTGATTTTCACATTTTTTGCTCTGGGGACATTGCCCGTGAAGTAGTTTGGGTAGAGTAGTAATGCATAACCAACAGACTTTCGCGTTGGCAGCGTACCTGTGTTCACCCATGCATGTCCGCCAGCCCAGCCCTTTACGTTTGGCGGGTTGAGCAGGTCTTGACCAAGCACAACGCCTGCCACTTGGGCGAGATATGTATGTGTTGGGTTTTGGTCTTTGTAGATGTTATAGTCTTGATTATCTTTTGTACCGGTATCTATTGTGCCGATAGTTGCATCAACAGCCGGGAGCACAAGTCCGAACTCACGGACGAGTGAACCCATCAAATCAAATGGACTCTTCAACTGTGCACCCATCACATTCTCATCGTAGAAATGAGCACTCTTTAAAAGCGATTCTACAACAGGTTTCAATTCCCAATTACTTGCAACGAGCTTTTCCGCCATTGCAGCTACTACTGCTGGGTTCGGCACCCAATAGACAAAGTTCATGTAGATCTTCTCGCAAATGAAGTATGCTGCGTTGTAGCCGCCATTCTTTGAGAAGATGATGTCAATAATCTCCTGCAAACCGAAGTTGCCTGTCTGACCGAAGAATGTTTTGTTCTCGTTATTATGGAATAACGGATTTAATTGAGTCGCGAACGGCGCAGTCTGCGTGTTCTGCCAACCCGATAGTGCTTTCGCAGCTTGTTGAATGTCTTCCTCGGTGTAGTTCTTCTCGCCCGTCTTTGGGTCGTAGATACCAAGCGTGAATAGCTCCATCAACTCACGAGCAAAGTTTTCATTGACATTGTTAATCGTCTTGCCATTCTTTATTTGGTAAGTATTTTGGTTGCCGTTAAGATAGACAAGCATTGCCGGATCAATTGACATTTCATAGACGAATGTCTTCAAGTTACCAATCGCATTCTTGCGAAGCATCTGATTATAGATAAACAGATAGGTCGGCTGCTTGATGGCATCATACCCAACAACAAAATGATTGCTCCACATGAGCGTCATCTTCTCGCGTATGGAAAGTTCTTCCTTCAACATACGGTCAAACCACCAATCTTGAACGGTCAGGAATTCAAAGCGGCTCAAACGCTGCTTATTCTGAAGGTCTTTCTGACGTTCATCAGCAGGTAGTGATCTGTCTGTTGTATTAATTTTTTGAAGCCAAGGACCCGGGGTTGTTGGCATCGGCTTATCTTCAAGCAGTTTTGCGATGATTGCATTCATCGAGCCAAGCCCTTTTGCAGTTGTAAACTGGGAATACGGAACGCCGAACATTGCGCGACGAAGCACATGGCGAAGTTTTACGTCGTCCCATGCACCTGAATAGGGTGTAAGATCATTTGAGAGTGTCGGAAGCGGTTTGGGGTTGGCATCATTAACACCGTACCCGCGGATCTCCCGATTCGATTCGGCAAGTGCTTTGAGCGGCTTTGCCGATGCAAGCCCGATTCCGGCTAAAATGCCCGTCCCGGTGCCTGCCAAGAATTTTCTTCTATCCATAGTCGTATAGGTTAAGTGTAAAACGACAAAAATTGACTAAAGGATAGAGCCGCTAATTTTCGGAAGGTTTAATTAAAAAAGCAATAAAATTAACTAAAAATGGTGTTATATCTCTGTGACGAGAAAATATTTACATCAAATTAACAACCATCGGAGCTCTCAAAAGGTAATTGAGTATGTTCTCCTAGTCTTAGGTGTGTTTTCCGCAGCTTTTGGTTTAAAGGGATTCCTCCTGCCCAACACGTTCATTGATGGTGGGGCAATGGGCTTATCTCTTATATCAGTAGTGCTTACGGGAATCCCGCTTTCTGCTCTTGTAGTACTTATCAATATCCCATTTATTGTAATGGGGTACAAGCAAATATCACCTGAATTTGCATTTAAGACACTCTTCTCAATTATTGGACTTGCTATCGTCCTTGCTCTGGTTGATTACACTGTCGTTACAAATGACAAAGTGCTAATAGCCGTTTTCGGAGGGTTTTTCCTTGGCGCAGGAATTGGTCTTGCAGTTAGAGGAGGTGGTGTGTTGGATGGGACGGAAGTTCTTGCACTTTATATAAGCAAGCGAACCCCGCTCTCTATAGGTGATGTAATCCTCATTCTCAATATTGTTATATTTTTGACTGCAGCCCTTCTTTTTGGCATTGAAATAGGATTATACTCCATTTTAACGTATATCTCTGCATCACGAACACTCGATTTCGTTGTTCAAGGTATTGAAGAATACACCGGAGCACTTATTGTCTCCAAAAAGAGCGATGAAATACGACTTGCCCTTATTGATAAACTCGGCAGAGGTGTTACGGAGTTCAAAGGTAAATCAGGTTTTGGCAAGCGCGGACATACAGATGAAATAGATGTTATATTTTCTGTTGTCACACGGCTTGAAATATCAAAGCTTAAGCAAGTCGTCAAAGAAATTGACCCGACCGCATTTCT
>JAYUZC010000417.1:0-3304 GCA_043752045.1 Bacteroidota bacterium
TTGAATATGAATCGCAGCCACCTGCAGAGTGGAATAAAAATTTCCTTTTTGCAATGGGTGGTGATGCAGGATTAGAACATATTATCCTTATGGATTATCATCGTGCATATCTTACGGAGAATCAATTTGGTGGCTTATTAAATCCACCTATGACCATTAAGAATACTCTTGTTGAAAGAACCGATTTCTCGAGTGGTACTGACCTAACCCATGTAGCTGACTTGCAAACGGCATTTAGGAGGGGACAGTCATTAGCATATTTTTTTGGTCATGGCTCCACGACTATAACAGACATTTATTTTGGTGACCCAGGGACATATCGCAATGCTGGGCTATATCCTGTCTTTATTACATTGAGTTGTCGAACAGGTGCATTCAGTGAACCGAATCTACTCTCTCTCAACGAAGCATTTCTACGTGTAAGTAATGGCGGTGTTATTCTTGCCAATGGCTCGACCGGGTATGATGAACGAGATTATGTCTTTAGGTTATCATCACATCTTTTTAATATCTTACGGGGTGATTCAGTTTTGAATCGCGACCCAAAGTTTGGTGCTCACAAGATCAATATGCCAATGGCAATGACGATGGCAAAGATACAGGCATCGTTATTTGATCAAGTCGGGGGCGGACTTGGTATGGGGTGGTATAACTCATTGCAGCAACATAGCATTTTAGGTGATGCGGCTATGGGATTTGCATTGAGACCACAGCCCGAGTTTAATATTCAGGCAAAGGACGTATCCCTTGCAGATACCAAGGGTATTGAAAAGACATCTTTCTCAATTCTCGATTCGTTCTTTACGGTAACGGCGAAGGTCTCAAACTTCGGGTACAGTGCCGAGACTCCTATCCATATCTCAATCATTGATGAGCAGCCCAATGCAAGACAGCTGATTATCATTGATACTCTGCTTCGTCTTGATTCAAGTGCTACCATCTCGGCAACATTCCCGATAGATACATTCGCTGTTGGTTCGAATTCATTGCGGATCAAGATAGACTTCGATGAGCAGTTTGCCGAGACAAATGAGAAGGATAATGAGATAGCAATACCTTTCTATATTAGCGGCAGATCTGCTACTCCGTTCTATCCACCGGAAGCATCAAAGAATTTCTGTGATGTGACATCTGACTCTGTCAGATTCATATCGCTGATACCTCTGAAGACTGTCGGTGCAACAGTCGAACTTGAAGTTGATACGACCGTTCGTTTTACAAATCCGAAACTTGTCGCGTCGGGCCCGTTGCAAAGTATCTTCTTTGATAGGACTGTTGCTCGAAGCGCATTACCAAGTCCATCTTCAGGTGTAATATGGTGGCGGACTCGTCTTCTAATCCCCGGATCCGACCCAACGCCTTGGCAAGTTGCATCGCTTGACCTGCGTTCTGGCGGAAAGCTAATGCTATCGCTTTCCTCAAGAGATCAACTTGAAAGAATGATAGTCAGCGGATTGAAGATAGATGAATCAGATGGTTCGCTTACAATTCCTGAATCCGATACAGTAAAGTATAGGGTTATCTCAAGGACTGCACAGACCACACTCCCTGTTTCACAGATACTTGCCAACGATCAAGCTCTTTCGACATTCTTTAATGCAGGTACCGTCGTTGCAATTCTTACTCCCGATGGTAGTGGTATCGAGAATGGTACTAGCTACATATTCCCATCCCTTCAAGATACTCTGTTAACCAAGCCGCTTGCTATCACATTTGATTCTCTTATTGCATCAGTACCGATAGGGAGAAAGGTTATCATCTATACTAATCTTCAACCTGCAACGCCGATGTTTACGACTGACCCGAAAGTGACAGCCGCATTGCAGTCACTTGGTTCACTCAAGGGATTTGATACACTTGATTATTTTGAGGCGTATGCCTTGATCGGTGTTAAAGGCAGTGCGCCGGGCACAGCTAAAGAGGGAATCGTTGCCAAAGAACTTGGACAGATAGAGTTGAATGATACTGTCTTTACAAAAGGTACAAATGGTAATGCTGTTACGCCGCTCTCTGCCGTTGCCAAGCGGTATGGTATGATGAGATGGAGTGCGTCAGACATCGTCGGTGATAGCTCGATTCGTTTTCAAGTTATCGGTGAACCGCTTTCGGGTTCGTCGCAGGTATTAAATACTATTTCGGCTTCAAGCGGTACGTCGGCTGATCTGTCTAGCATTAATGCCAGAGACTATCAGAGGCTTTCAGTAAAAGTAAGTTTCTCTCGTTCGTCGTCAACAACGACAAGTCCAAAGCTATCGGCGTTATCCTTCGAGTATGACCCTGCACCGGAATTTGTCGTCGAGGAAATTACTCTAACAATCCGACCTGATACCGTTACCGAAGAAGGAAAGACGCTGGTTGCTGATTATACTATCCATAGTTTGCTTTGCATTGATGGCGAAAATGTACCAATTACACTCGTAAGAAATTATCGCGGTATCATTGATACTATTGCCAACCGTGTGATACCAAATTTTGCGGGCAAGTCCTCGTTGTCGTTCATCGATACGCTGAAGACGACGGGCTTTGAGGGACAATCCATCCTCACTGCTATTGCGAATACGGGATATGCTGTCAATGAACAGTTGACCTTCAATAACGTGTCGTCGAGGAGCTACCGCGTAGAGCGTGATAGCGTCAAGCCGAAGCTTGATGTGGTCTATGATGAGATTCATATTAATAAGGGCGATTATGTTTCTAAGAACGTTGAGATAAAAATTCGTTTTTCCGATGCGGCTACCGTTCGTATCACTGATAGCACTTCGATAACAGGTATTTTTCTTCCTCTTAAACAAGGTGCGCAGCCGATATTTTTTACAGGCAGCTCTAATGAGCCGAACTTTGAAACGAAGTTCATTATCTACCCTTCGGGCGACCTGCAAGGCGAGCTTGTTATAACTCCTACAGTCCCGCTCGAGCCGGGACGTTATAGCTTCACCGCTTTCGCCCGTGATGCTTCGGGTAACCAAGCTGATACTATTGACGGAGAGTTTGTCGTTTCTGGGACGAACGGCTTTGATAAAGTAATGAACTGGCCCAACCCGTTCAAGTCAAACACCTATTTTACCTTCATCCTGAAATCGGGCGGGGAAGCAGACGTAAAGTGTATCGTCTATACCGTAGCCGGAAGAAAGATAAGGACACTCACCTTGAATAAAACCAGCCAGAGAGTCGGACTGAATAAGATCGAGTGGGACGGATTCGACGAAGACGGCAACGAAGTCGCTAACGGTACCTACCTCTACCGCCTTGTCCTAAACGGCAAAAACGACGACGGCTCCGAGGTCAGCGAAGCCCTGACGGAGAA
>JAYUZC010000418.1:0-3301 GCA_043752045.1 Bacteroidota bacterium
CCGATAACATTTGCACCCTGCAATGAGAGGAATGCTGCATCAGCAGTTGGGTCAGTAGCAAGTACGAGATCTATCTTGAGCGAGTCAAAGCTGTTGATAGAAAGTGCTTGTGACTTTGCACCATTGTATGAAAGTGCAATACCACTCGGCTGACCTGCGCCTGAACCTGTTGTCTCATAGATAGTGAGACCGGATGTACGAATAGCCGTTGCCCATTCGAAACCGGCTGTACGCCCGCCAACAGAAGCAACTTTCACTGTGTAAACCTTGCCTGTTGAAAGGCCAGTCACAGTTGCAGAAGTTGTTGTTCCCATTGCTGTTGCACTGTGCTCTGTTCCATTGGCTTCAATGACAATAAGGGTGTCTGCATCGACATCATCTGATGAACGAGTCCATGATGCTGTGATCTGGTTCTCATTGAGAGTGTTGACCAAAACACCTGATGGAATGCCAATGCCAGGTGTGACCGGATTTTCTTCAGTACATGAAGAGAGGCCGAATGTGAGACCCATAGCGAGAGCGAGGGTCGATAAAGAAATACGGATATTCATTGTATAGTCTCCTATTAGTGTAAAAAAAACTCTTCACCCGAACAAGGCAAATATCATGCCAATATTACGGTTATGAGAAACGATACCATTCAAAGGGGAAGTTCCATGAGAGATTGGGGGATTTCATGGGATTTGAGTCAGGTATAGCACATCAAATTAACACCCATTCATCCTTAGTAATTGCAAAAATTTTTGTGTCCTGCCATCTGCCGCCCAAATGCAGCGCTTTTTGGGCAGTCCCTTCGTAGCGCAGCCCGAGCTTCTCGGCTACACGTAAACTGGCATCATTCTCAAGGGCGATCCAAAGTGAGAGCCGATGGAGGTTCAGGACGCTAAAAGCAAAGTTAAAGATGGCGCGTACCGCTTCGGTAACGTACCCTTGGTTGAGATACTGAAACCCGATCCAATACCCGACAAATGCCGACTGCGCCACACCGCGGATCACATTCGTGATGGCAATCTGCCCGACAAGCTTATTTGTACGTTTTTCAGATATAAGAAAACGGTAATCAAGCCCCATTTCCCACCTGTCCTCGACAGTCAGGATCGCTTCCTTCATTAACCTGATGCCTTCGGCGTCGTTCTTAGGTTGGTCTTTGACGGGGCTGAAAGGAGCAAGGTGTTTCTCCATCCCTTCCTTTTCAAGGAAGTAATACTCTTCGGCGTAGCTATATCCCATCTTTTTCAAGAAGAGCCGCTCGGTCTCGATGCGCTTGGGGATGAACGAGGCAGGAGTATGTTCTTCGGTAAAACTCACTTGTTCTCTAAAACTTGTTTTGTTTTAATGTGTCGGTCTCGGAACATCTTCCGGACAACTTTCTTCATCAGTATTGCATCACCTATCTTACCGATGATGCCAAGCGGAAGTTCATAGTCAAACGTATCGGTTAGCTCACAGGAAGTATCGCTAATGCGTCTAATATCGCGCTGATGCCGGAATCGTTTGAACGGACCTTTATGAGCAATGTCGGTGATGCGTATAGGTCGGTCATACTCTGCGATCTCCACAATCCATTTTGTTTTGAAAAGTCCGAACTGCGTTATATAAAGCTCTATCATCTTCCCTTTTCCTTCTCCTGTTATTTTCAGGATGTCCACTTTCATCCATGACGGCGAGATGAGCGGCAGGTTACGAGTATCAGTATGGAAGTCGAAGACTTCATCACTCGGTGCATTGATAACGACAGAACTTTTGACGATAGCCATATTAACTAAGTGCTTTTATAACTTCATCCACATGGCCTTTGACACGAAGTACATTGAACACATGCGAAATATATCCCTTCTCATCAATGATAAACGTAGTGCGAACGACACCGATATACGTCTTCCCGAACGTTTTCTTTTCGCGCCACACACCATATGCTTGGACGATAGAATGATCTGTATCAGCAAGGAGGGTGAACGGGAGATCATACTTTGTTTTAAACTTTGTATGAGATGCTTCGGTATCGGGACTTACTCCGATCACAACAGCGTGTTTTTTGAGACGCGAAAAGTTATCCCGGAATGAACAAGCTTCCGTCGTACAGGTCGGGGTATCATCAGTCGGGTAAAAGTACAGGACTACCTTTTTCCCTTTATAATCTTTGAGCGATACTTTTTTCCCGCTCTCATCGGTCGAGGTAAAATCAGGAGCTTTCTTTCCAACTTCAAGCATATTACTGGTCACTTGGTTTAAATTGTACGGTCATGTCGCCTCTGGTAACGATAGCTACCTTCCAATGGAGTCCTTCCTGCTTTACCATCCAGAAGTAAGCTGACTTATCTCCGTCAGGTGTCAGTACGCGGACAACACCTGTAGCTTCTATCTTGTTGGTATCAATGAGAACTCCTTCGAGTTCTTTGGCGAGGTCGCGCTCAACATCAGCACGGGCACTCAAGACGAACTTGCGCTCTTTGAGGTCATAAAAGCTGCGAAACCACTTTAAGAAATCCGCAGCAACGTATTCATTCTGGAAGTACTCTTTGAACTTGTAAGTGGCTATCATTGAGTCCCGACGTGAACCCTCGTTACGTGTAACAGCATCAGAAAATTTCTCGGCAGCTTGTATCTGCTCTGTTGCACCACGGTCACATCCGGTAAATGTGATAAGTACGAAGAAGAAAAATACGATGTTACACAAGCGAAATACCGACGACTTCATTTTTTTCTTTGACATAGATGAGTACTCCATGATTAATGAAGAAATTTTCCGGTACAGGATATGGTGTCTCGGAGTTCAGCGTCTGGGCATGAACGATGTCGCCTTTTTCTCTGTCGAGAATGCGAAGATCATTGCGAAGCATGTTGCCAAGCGCAGCATTCGCATTATCAGTGATACGCTCGTGATAACTAAAGATGATATACTTACCGAACTCTGCAAAATCTATAGACCCGCGAAGTTCTTGTACGTTCAAACTCTCCCCGAGTAATTTTGCTATCTCCGAAAACGTCTCGTCTTCAGGGAGAACAGGGATCGAGAACTGCGAAGAAGTATCATCATCACGAACAAGAGCGCGACGCGATAGTATCTCCGAATGTTCGGAGCCAAATGCCTCTGCTACTTCGCCTGTAAGTGAATCAAGAGCAAAAAATTCTTTCCCACCATAGCCATCTCGCTGTGAATAAAGCTTACCGTCAAGTTCGAAAAGCATCGAGACGTCGGGCTGCTCCCATCGGAGTTCACCTGTCTTGACATTGAGTGCCGTTACCCCGCGCGGCTCAGGCATATCGGGCTTGCGAAATTTATGAATATAAATATTTTCTC
>JAYUZC010000419.1:0-3298 GCA_043752045.1 Bacteroidota bacterium
TGACACCGCAGCACATGAAGCTGCTACGCAATGCGATGGAAGAGAATATCAGCCGCTACGAAAATCAGTACGGCGAGATACGTGTCGAAGGGCAGAATGCTCATCCCTTTGGCTTCCGTACCGGTCCTATCCAAGGCGGTGGCAATGATGGCGGTGGAGAGAAAGTACACTAAGAAATTTTACATATGGTAACACTTACAGCAACATTTAAGACGCCTGAAGATACTGCTGCATTTGATGCACATTACTCTGATACCCATGCACCGCTCATGAAGAAGGTGCCGGGACTATTGAAGATGGAAGTAACGCGTTTTACAAAGATGCTTACACCACCAAATTCAATGCTCGGTGAACAGCCGTATCTCCAATGCACAATGTATTGGGCTGATAAAGATGCTTTCAAAACAGCAATGGCAAGTGATGAGAATAAAGCGGCAGGATCAGACCTTATGAGCTTCGCCGGGCCACTTGTCTCGATGTGTATCGGTAATGCAGAAGAAGTTTCTCTCTCGTAAACAGTAATGGCAAAACGTACATCTCAAGAGCTTAATCCCTATCAGGAGAAGCGTAACTTTAACTTTACACATATCCTTTATGAAAAGAAGGATTATGTAGCAACGGTTACGATAAATCGTCCTGAAGTTCTGAACTGCCTCAACCTAACAACACTTCGTGAGATGTTGGTAGCTTTTGAGGATGTGGCATGGGATGACGATATTGCCGTACTCGTCATTACTGGAGCCGGTGAGAGGGCATTTTGTACCGGTGCTGACCTACGAGAGCAAGAGGAGTTCTTCCTTAATAATCCGCAGGATTATTACAAGTGGATGAGAGTCTTTATTGAGATGCACGAACGGCTTCGTAATATCGGTAAGCCGACCATTGCAAAGCTCAATGGAATTGTCGTAGGGGGCGGAAACGAAGTGAATATATCCTGCGATCTTGCCATCGCTGCAGACCATATACATATTCGTCAAGTCGGTGCCGCAAGAGGTAGTGTAGCGGCAGCCGGGGCTACACAATGGCTGCCGATAATGGTAGGTGACAGACGAGCACGAGAAATACTATTTCTTTGTGAGGAAATCCCCGCACAAAAAGCATACGAATGGGGACTCGTCAATCAGGTCGTCCCGAAAGCTGACCTTGACGCCGCAGTTGCTCTCATGTGTGAGAAGTTGTATAATAAGCTTCCAGAGTGCCTCCGATATACAAAACAGAATCTAAATTTCTGGAAAGACTTAAGCTGGCACATGACCATCGGTCATGCACGAGACTGGCTTGCAATTCACAACCTATCGGAAGAGGTGACCGAAGGAATCTCAGCCTTTAATGAAAAGCGAGAAGTGAATTATAAGAAAGTGCGCAGAAAGAAGTAATCGGAACCGCTACTTTCGAGACTACGTTTTCCGTCGCCCCAGTTGCCACTCTAGCTCAGTTGGTAGAGCAGCTGATTCGTAATCAGCAGGTCACCGGTTCAAGTCCGGTGAGTGGCTCACTCAAAGAAAAGCGGCTCAACTGCCGCTTTTTCTATCTTAATTTGGTCAATACTACCGATTATGTTTGAAGAATTATCCTCGAAATTTGAGAATTTATATAAGAAGATCCGAGGCGAAGCACGCCTCTCGGAGTCCAATGTTCAAGATGCAGTCCGCGAAGTCCGTCGTGCCCTCCTTGATGCCGACGTAAACTATAAGGTCGCTAAGAAATTTGTTGACGATGTCCAAGCCCGTTCATTAGGGGCAGATGTACTCAAGTCTATAAACCCCGAGCAACAGTTCATCAAGATACTCTATGATGAACTCGTTTCGATGATGGGGTCGGAGACGAAGGATATTCAGTACTCTGCAGAACTCCCGACGATCATCATGGTCTGTGGGTTACAAGGTTCTGGTAAGACAACCTTTACCGCAAAGCTTGCAAATCTTCTCAAAGGCAAGAACAAACGCCCCATGCTTGTTGCAGCCGATATTTATCGCCCTGCAGCTATAGAACAGTTACAGATCCTTGGTAAGTCAATTGATGTCCCCGTCTTTACGATTGATGGGGAAAAGAATGCTGTCAAGATAGCACAAGAAGGTGTTCGCCAAGCACGTTCATCGGGAAGTGAAGTTGTCATTATTGATACTGCAGGTCGCCTCACGATTGACGAGGTGATGATGAAGGAAGTTGCTGACATCAAAGCATCAGTCAAGCCGCATGAAATACTCTTTGTATGCGATGCAATGACAGGTCAGGATGCAGTTACCACAGCGAAAGCATTCAATGATATACTTTCATTTGACGGTGTCGTCCTGACGAAACTTGATGGTGATGCCCGAGGTGGTGCAGCGCTATCTATCCGTTCAGTAGTTGATCGACCTATCAAGTTTATCTCTACAGGAGAGAAGCTCGAAGCACTTGAGAACTTCCATCCTGACCGTATGGCTTCTCGTATCCTCGGTATGGGTGATATCCTTACCTTGGTCGAGAAAGCGCAGATGCAGATCAGCGAGGAAGATGCGAAGAAGGTAGAGGATAAACTTCGCAAGAATGAGTTCACTCTTGACGACTTCCGCGAGCAGCTTCAGCAGATCAAGAAGATGGGATCAGTCAAAGACTTGCTTGGCTACATACCTGGCGTGAATCAAGCTGCTCTCAAGGATGCGAACATTGACGAAAAATCTTTTACACGCATCGAGGCAATCATCACATCCATGACAACGGAAGAACGTCGATACCCACAGGTACTCAATGCATCGCGACGTGAACGTATCTCACGTGGTTCTGGGACTTCCGTGCCGGAGATAAATCGTCTCGTCAAACAATTCACAGAGATGCAGAAGATGATGAAAAAGCTCTCAAGTGGTAAGATGAGTAAGCAGATGCGCGATATGATGAAGAACATGCCTGTTCCTCAAGAGTAGCATCACTCTTGAACAAAGATATTTTCCGCAAATCTACGGGAGACAGTTGTTTGTGATTGTTTCTCGATCTTAACGATAAGTGAGCTATCGTAACTGATAGTTTCGAGTAACGTTATTTTAGTACCTATGCCAACATTAAGTTTTTGTAAGTACTGCAAGAATGAGACGCTACTATCCTTTACGCCAACTACTTGACTTACCTTTCCTATTGGAAGCTCAGATAGCTTCATCTTTGAAGTCTTTGCCATTTTCCCGTCTGCTTGTGGGATAGGGTCGCCATGTGGATCAAATTTTGGAAAACCTAAAAATTTATCAAGACGGTCTGCAAGGTCAGGATGCTGGATGTGCTCAAGTTGTTCAGCGATTTCGTGAATCTCATCCCATGAGTATCGAAG
>JAYUZC010000420.1:0-3283 GCA_043752045.1 Bacteroidota bacterium
CAGGATATGGAGCTTCATACTTCTATCTTGGGTAAAATGTAGTATATTGCTACGTTTTTGAGGGGAGAATGATTCTCCGATAGCGTGACGGCACGATGAATTGCCTGTCATTTTACACATTACACAACAGATTTTATGGCGTGGTTCGCTCGGTCGAAAGACAAGATAGATACAGCAGATAAACGGGAAGCCGACAACATGCCCGATGGCATGTGGACTAAATGCCCCGACTGCAAAGAGATTCTCTACAAAAAGCAGCTTGAAGATAGCCTCTTCACCTGCCCGAAATGTGAAAAGCATTTCCGCATCGGTTCGAAAGAATATTTCGATATTCTTTTCGATGATGGAAATTTCGAAGAGCTAGCCGGAAATCTCATCCCCGCCGATCCGCTTGGTTTCACTGATACCAAAGCATACACGGCTCGCGTCATTGATGCGCGGAAGAAATCGCACCTGAACGAATCAATGCGGTTAGCAAAAGGCACGATAGAAAGCGAACTTGCAGTAGTTGGCGCAATGGATTTCGGATTTGTCGGCGGCTCGATGGGTTCTGTCGTCGGCGAGAAGTTCGCACGTGGTATTGACACAGCTATCGCTTCACGTTGTCCGTATATCATGATTAGTAGCTCCGGCGGAGCGCGTATGCAAGAAGCGGCAATATCGCTTATGCAAATGGCAAAGACAAGCGCGAAGCTTGCACAGCTTGCCGACGCACGACTTCCTTACATTAGTATCCTCACCGACCCAACCACAGGCGGCGTAACAGCGAGCTTTGCGATGCTTGGTGATGTGAACATCGCCGAGCCGAAGGCACTCATCGCATTCGCAGGTCCGCGAGTTGTCGAGCAGACGATACGCAAAAAACTTCCGCCCGGCTTCCAGAAATCCGAATTCCTCTTAGAGCACGGCTTTGTGGATATGGTAGTGCACAGAAAAGAGTTGAAGCGGACGGTGGGGGTGGTGTTGAAGCAGATGAAGGTGAATTGAAATGACTAAAAAACAACAATCCAACAACTCCGACTGGAACGTCCGCATCATTGGTTTCCCGATGGATCTGGGCGCGGGGCGGCGCGGCGTGGATATGGGGCCATCGGCTCTGCGTATCGCATGCGTTGCCGAAAAACTTCGTGCGCTTGGATATACTGTATCTGATGCAGGCGATATTGATGTGCGTATCCCCGAAGTTGCCGAGATAAATAATCAACACCTCAAGTATCTCGCAGAGATTACCGATGCTTGCTCTACGCTTGCAACGGAAGTAGAAGCGGCGCTTAATCATGACGAATTCCCTCTTGTGCTTGGCGGCGATCACTCGATGGCTATCGGTACGATTGCAGGCATTGCAAATCACTGCAAAAAACACAAGAAGCGTTTTGGTGTGATATGGATAGATGCTCATGCCGACATCAATACACCCGATACTTCCCCATCAGGCAACATTCACGGAATGCCTGTTGCTGTATCGCTCGGCATTGGCGCGCCGGAGCTGACGAAGGTCGGCGGCGACTTCACAACGCTTGCACCGCATCAGATCGCGATGATAGGTCTGCGTTCTGTTGATGAAGGGGAGGTAGCGATAATCAAAAAGCTAAAAATAGAAGCGTACTCGATGACCGACCTTGATAAGCACGGCGTTCATCGCATCATCGCGAAAGTGTTGACCTCGATGCGCGCAAAAGTTGACCACTTGCATGTAAGCTTCGATCTTGATTCGGTTGACCCGATGTACGCTCCCGGCGTTGGTACACCCGTCCCCGGTGGACTTACCTACCGTGAAGCGCATCTCATCATGGAAGCGATTGCAGATACGGGCTACATGGCATCGCTTGAGATCGCGGAAGTAAATCCTATCTTAGACGACAGAAACAAATCCGCCGAATTCGCCGCAGATTTGATCGCAAGTAGTATGGGGAAGAGGATATTGTAAGGATTATTGTATAATCACCTTCTCCACCAACACCTGCCCCTGCGCATCTTTAAGCTGTAGGTTATATGCTCCGCTGGGTACTCCGTTCAAGTCTATGCGTATCGGTTTGGTATAGTAGTTTATCTGTAGCTTGACTTCTCTGCCAAGCGCGTCGAAGAGTTTTATGTCTTTGTACTCACCATCAATCAAGATATAACCCCGAGCAGGATTGGGAAAAATAGAAACATCTGAAAGATCAAAACCCAACACTTTAAGCGTGCCTACTACCCCATGCAAAGCAATGACATCTATCTCTGTATTGTTACTTTTATCATACGTTTTCAGATATGCAGAACGTACAAGCCATGATGGCTTCGATAAATCGGGCGTAAATCCAACATCAACCCAGATGGAATCTGCCGTATCAATAACGACTCCTCCTACGATTGGACGTTGTGTTTGATCAATAAAGAATTCATCAGCATCGGGTCCATCAATAAATATTTCCTTAACCTCTGTTGCTAATGAGTGTGTAGCGCGAAGAAAGACTCGTTTGATAACCGTATCGTTTGAAGTGGTTAAAGTGAGCGAATCTGTATTCCATTCAACCCCACTAAGCAATCCAGTGCCCTTAAGTTTTATATACGGCTTACCATAACTGCGAACTTCCGTTGCAATGTCTGAAGTTAGATAGAGCGTTGCAGTGTCTACACCCTCGTGAAGTGGGTAATAAATAAGTCGCAAGCTTACTTTTTGGGAGGGTAAAATGTACCAAGGGAGTGAGAAATCTCTATTCCCAACTATGATAATTTTGTCGAAAGAGAAAACTGAATCAATGCTGCATACAAGATCACTTGAAAGTATAAGTGGGAGCTTGCCTACATTTGTAATTTTGACAGTATCAGTTGCAACAGCAAAGTAATATGAATCAGAGACTACTGCTTTCCCGAAATCATGATTACTCGCCACGAGTATCCCACACCCACCTTCGCCTTTGACTATTTTCTGTCGAAGATCACAATCTGTTTTTACATAGATTGTATCAAAATGTGTTGTTGTATCTTTGACTGTGTATCTTATTGTATAATATACTGTATCTCCAGGGTTTGCAAGGTACGGAAGTTTCCTCGATATATTAACGACAGAAAAATCGGTGCCAAGTGAGAGACCGATTTGTTCAACAATATACGGCTTTTGAGAACTTGGTGGATTAATAAAACGAAAGGTAGTGTCTTTGGTAGTACCAACATACTGGAGCCCATAGTTCGCAACTGTATCTGATAGATAGAAGCTATGTGCCTGCGTCGAAACGCACAATAGTAGTGCAACAAGTACGTAGAATCTCATATGTATATAATACCCTGATATGGCAAATGG
>JAYUZC010000421.1:0-3282 GCA_043752045.1 Bacteroidota bacterium
TTTGCAGGATTAGGGTAGAGAGAGATAGCCGTTACAGAAGTAGGAAGTTCTTTGACATCATTAACAGCAACTTCACCACGGAGTAGAACCTTCACATTGTTATTGGGTTCTATAGCATTGCTTGTCAAGTATAAAGAGTCTCTGTATGAGCCGGCGGCAGTTGGGCTGAAGCGTAGCTTTACCATTGCTGACATACCTGAATCAATGGTGAGTGACCCGCCACCTGAATCAACCGTAAAGACTGACATCGTAGGGAGACCGACAGTAACAAGAACAGGTTTATTGACAATAGAGCTATTGCGGATAGTGATATATCTTGTGGCAGATGCACCGGATGTGAGGTTACCAAAGTTCACTCCACCACCACCTCCGCCTCCAGTGCCTGTGACGGTCATTCGAGGTAGAGTATCACTTCCGGGCGGGGTGCCTGTAGCAGTAAAATAGACCTTCCGAATCGAATTGGCACTATCAGCATTACTTGTGATCTTAACAGAGTCAAAGAATGCCCCAACTGCTGTTGGAGTAAAGTCAATGAAGACTCGTATCGTATCATAGCTCGCAAGTGAGAACGGTGAGCCGCCAGGTACTAATGAGAACGGCGGCTTCAGTGGTGCGATGGTGCCATTCAACTGACGGATAGTATCAGTCGTGTTTTGAATGCGGAAGCTACGCTGTGCACTTTTGCCGACTTCAACACTACCGAATTGGAAGAAACCCGATTGGATGCCCATTCTTGCGAAGGTATCGGATGCAACGCCGGTACCATTAAGGTTTATGGTGCTTGGTGTTTTGACCGATGTCGTATCACCATTATGCGTGAAGAATAGAGTATCACGAATTTGACCGAGTGCACTCGGTGAGTATTCAACGGTGAAGTTATGAATCCCGCCGATCTCGATAGTGAATTGGGTATCACCAATGATGCTATACTGTGGGTTTCGAGGATAGGTACACATCACCGTTACCGCAGCCGTAGCAGTCGAGTCAACACGAAACTGGGTAAAGAGTTGATTGGTTTTGCCGACAACGACGTTGCCAAAGTTCAAATTCCGTGAGCCGGTAGAGAACTTCGGGCGTGGCGGCTGCGAATACGATGATGTTGTCAGCATTATCAGAAGTAATACGAGGATCTTCTTCATAGGGGTATTTAAATAAAGTGAATGAGCTAATGAGTGACACAAAAATACAACATTTGTTTAATGATTTGTTAAAATTGGTTTGCGAAGTCGGAATCCCGCAGTCAATTCAACTATCGAACTATTAAACTTGTTAGGCGCCTATGACAGATACAAAAGAATATATACTTGGAATTAACGAAGAAGAACTTGAGCGGCTTCGCTTTCAGCATGGTGTTTGGAAGAATGTAACCGATGACTTCTTTGATAGAATTGGCGTAAGCGAAGGTTGGAAATGTCTTGATGTCGGCGCCGGTCCGGGCTTTGTCTCGATGGATCTTTGTGAGCGTGTTGGAGAGAGCGGTTCTATTACAGCTCTTGAACCTGCAGAGTACTATCTTGACTATCTTGACGAGCAAGCTAAATCAAAGGGATGGACAAACATCACGTGCAAACAGGGAACAGCCGAGACGGCTGAACTATCTGAAGGCACCTATGACCTCATCTTTGTAAGGTGGGTAATAGGTTTTGTGGCTGATGCCGAAGGATTCATCGCAAACTTAGTGCCTTCGCTAAAGACGGGGGGTATCATTGCTATTCAAGACTATCTCTATTCAGGTTTAGGCCTCTATCCAAAAGGAGGTGCCTTTGATAATGCGCTTGAGACAGTGATACGTCATTGGGGAGCAGGCGGGGGAGATGCATTCATTGCTTCGAAGATACCTGCTATCTTCCGAAAGAATGGACTTGAGATGACAGACTACTCTCCGCATTGTTTAGCGGGAGGACCAGATAGCGATGTGATCGAATGGGCGCATAAGTTCTTTACCAAACACATGCACTTGATGGTTGAGAGCGGGGCAACAACGCAAGAGATGGGCGATGCCATGCTCGAAGATTGGTACGTGCACCGCAAGAACCCCGACACCATCTTCTGCTCGCCGATAGTGGTTGATATGTCGGGAAGAAAGTTGTAGTGAAGTCGTATTTATCGTTCGATAACGAAACGACCGACTACTGCTTCGGATGAATTTGATAGTGGACTAATTGCGAAGTGATATGTACCTGATGCGAGTGAGCTAACATCAAGTTCAAGAGAGTTTTCACCATTAGTTGCTTCGCTTGTCATTGTCTTTACGACTTTGCCGAGAACATCAACGATGACAAGACGAATACTCTGCTTCGATGATGACGTGAAAGGAAGTGTTGCCTTGAAGTCTGTCAGCGAAGTTATTGGGTTCGGGAACGACGGAGCAATGCGAAGACCGATAACATTGCCGCTTCGCATGAACTCGCGGAGCGTTGAATCACCGCAAAGGAGTGTTAATTCGGCTGATGATTGAGCAGTGATGACGCCAAGCGTACATCGAGCATAGTTGGAATCATTACTATTGAGAGTAATATCGCTTAAGAAAAGGGGAGTCGTTGTTGTATCTGTTAGCGTAACGATAAATGTAAACTCTGCGATAGGTTGACCAGTGCTGAACGCTAAGAAGGGCGAACCCTGGAAGATATATGTCTGAGTTTCAAGTTTCGCCGGTAGCATACGACGTGAACCGCCCGGAAGTATTGCCATACCTGCAATAAGTGAAAGAGGAGTTGATACAGTAAGCAGATCACCGTTGAAGTTTAAGCCAAAAGTAATATTCCGAAGCCCGAACGTACTTGGCACATCTGATTCCGGTATGATCTGCACGGTGATCGTATCGCCAACATAAAACGGAGTGCGGACTGGAGCAAGTCGCAAGCGAACGGTATCTGTTGGGATGATCGTTGCGGTAATGTTCGTCGCTATTGGGTTCGTTGAATCTGAAGTAGAAGTCAGCGTAATACTTCCAGTCATACTACCCGCTCCAATTGGTGCATAGCGAACTCGAACGCTTGTTGTGTCGCCTGGCGGCAGCTTTACTCTCGGCATATAAAGCGGCGAGAGCGCAGCTATGTTTGCACTGATCGTCGTACTTGTTAGCTCAAGTGTATCACATCCCATGTTGCGAAGCGTTATCGAGGTATCAATGATATTGCACAGACGGAACGTGCCGAGATCAATACTTGCGGGCTGAATAGATAATACTCTTGTGCCGTATCCAACTGATAGCCAGTAGTAGAGAATGGTGTCGCGTTCGACGTCACCTTCTAATTGATAGCGGATGTAAATCGTACCACT
>JAYUZC010000422.1:0-3279 GCA_043752045.1 Bacteroidota bacterium
GAAGGTGATGATACTGTCACCATTGATCCGAAAGAGTTTACCAACGGCCAATTTACTGTTTTATCACCGACTTCTCCAGTTAAACTTGGGAACGGGCAAAGTGATACAATAGTAATTCAGTATTGCCCAGCTGATACCGGTTTCGTTCGCTCTTCTGTTATTATCACGGAGCAAAGAGATTCCATCGTCGTAACTGGCACGGGAATACTGAAGAAAATATCTACGGTTGACACTCTTAGTCTTGGTGTGCTATGTAATGGCAAATGCGTTGATACCACAATTACAATTACATCAAGCGGAAATGAGCCGGTCCGTGTGGATTCTATCAATGGGGCAACGATACTATTATCTCAACTCCCCATAACTCTTCAACCTGAGCAGCAGACAGATATTCGCATACGTATCTGTCCCGATTCGATCACGCAAACACAAAAGAGGATTAGCTTTATCGGTGATGCAGATTCATCGCAATCTACTCTATCTGTATTTTTACTTTCATCGCCAAATCTTACGCTTACCCAACCACTTGAATTCAAGGGAATCTGTATCGGTGGTAAGGATACGATAGTCCGTAGCTTCGTTAACCAAACAAGTAACGATGTGATTGTTAATTCTGCGACGCCTCGCGGAAGTTCAGGGATAACATCCTCTGCGGTTTCTACACCGACATCCTTACCGAACGGTGATTCTGTGCGGATTGAGTTTTACTTTGATCCTGCTATACCGGGAGCATATAGCGACACTCTTGAGTTTGCAGTCTCATCAAACGGCTGCGATACTGTTCTATCGTATATCATTACGGGTTTTGCATCAAATGGTGAGCCGTTATTCTCGCGCAAGGAAGTTGATTTTGGAACAGTTGATACAGGAGACTGCACAACAAACCTACTTATCATCAGCAATGTATGTCTCTCGCCGATAACAGTTAATGTTCCTACACTATCGGGAAGATTTAGTTTAATCTCATCTCAATTGTCCCCTATCCAGATAAAAGGAGGCGAAAGCGATACACTTATCTATCAATACTGCCCAAACACAGATACTGGTGATTCATTATCTGTAAACTTCACCGATGGTTTAGGCACAAACTATCCCGTGACTTTCAGAGGAAAAGGACTAGTAAAGACATCACAACCACACGTATATATCCATTTGCCAATTAGCAAAGCTGTTTCCGGAACAGCGTTCGACTATATCGTATCAATTGATAGTGCGAGAGATATTGTCCGTCTTGATTCGTTTGTCGTTACGCTAACGTATGACCCAATCGTTGTTCAGCCGATGAGTATTGCATCAGGACAAATAGGAAGTATCAAACGTGGCAGCGAGACTACGCCCGGTGTTTATACTTTTGCAGTTGAGAACATTCAGATAGAACCTGCGAGGTCAATCGCATCTATTACAATGATGCCACTTCTCTCGAAGCATACATCAACACCTGTAATTGCTACAGCTTCGCTACCATATCCGAATGCTGCTCTTACAATAAATGAAGGACGTATCGATGTTGAGCGATGTGAAGATCCGCCACAGAATATCGTCATACCCGGAGATTTTTCTTTTGAGCTACCTACTCCTAATCCAACAAACGCGAACATACTACTCTCGTTTGAAACAGGAGCTGAAGGGATAGCGAATATCTCTGTTTCTAATTCATCAGGAAGTGTTGTTTTGGAGAAGAGTGTTGCGGCAAAAAAAGGTTTGAATGAATATCATCTCGATCTCTCATCGTTGCCATCGGGCAGATATTCTGTTGCGATAGATTCATGGGGATGGCGCGAGACCAAGCCCGTGGTAATCATAAAATAAGTTTGATGGAAACATTAGCAACCTGGAAGCACGGCTTTACGCCGAACCGAGTTACATTTGAATCATTACTATTAGGCAGTTCAGCTCTTGACGCCGTTGAAGCCGGAGCGCGCAATTGTGAAGCAGATGAGACGTGCATGTCAGTCGGCAGAGGCGGGATACCTGATGATATGGGCGTCGTCTCTCTCGATGCATCCATCATGGATCACGAAGGAAACTGCGGAGCGGTTACATTCGTCGAGCATTACTTACATCCCATTTCCATTGCGCGCCGCGTTATGGAGAAGACTCCGCACATCATGCTTTCAGGCAAAGGTGCAGAGCTATTCGCTGAGCACGAAGGATTCAGCAGAGATGAACTCCTAACCGATGCAGCAAAAAAGCTCTATGACAAGTGGAAGTCATTGCCGGAGGGCGGACTGAATGTTCGCCTGCGCCGCTCGAGCGAAGGTGAGCATGAATATGTTTTTGAATATGAAGAGGGCGGCATAAAGCATGAGCTTTCGCGAGAGATACTCAACGAGTCTCATGATACAATAGGCATCATCGCTCGCGATAAGAATGGCAAGCTCGCCGGAGCATGTACCACTTCAGGGCTTGCATTCAAGATGCACGGCAGAGTTGGCGATTCACCTATTATTGGCGCTGGACTCTATGTTGACGGTGAGGTAGGAGCCGCAGTTGCCACAGGCAACGGTGAACTTGTGATGCGAGCTTGCTCCGCATTTCATATTGTTGAGCAGCTTCGTCAAGGAGTTGAACCGAATGTAGCACTTGATAACGCTATCGCAAGAATGCACAAAGACAAACATTTGACTGACGACATGCAAGTCGGCGTAATGCTGCTTCGATCTGATGGTGTATGGTCTGCACGAAGTTTGCGCGAAGGATTTCAGCTTGCTGTTGCGAGTGACGGCAAGGAAAACACACTCTATAATTGCAACAACACATCATTCTCACAAGCATGACGGTACTTATCACAGGCGCAGGACGTGGCATTGGCAGGGCAATAGCATTAGCAGTTGCAACTGCCGGTCATACTATGATACTTACCGCTCGCACAATGACTGAACTTGAGAGCCTAAAACAAGAGATAGTATCGAATGGAGGTAATGCATTCATTTATCCATGTGACATCACTTCAAAACAAGCTCTCACTTCCCTACTTGCTTCAGTAAAGAATGATATTGGCAATGTTGATATACTTATTAATAATGCAGGGATCGCCGAATCGGCGAAGCTTGAAGATACGTCAGATGAATTCTGGCAAAAGACATTCGCCGTCAATGTTGACGCACCGTTCTTCCTTTCTCGCGCTGTTGTGCCTGATATGAAGAAAGGTGGGAAAGGTATAATAATCAATATTGCTTCGACCGCCGCACTTGAGGGATTTAATTATACGTCTGCGTACACCGCTTCCAAACATGCGCTCCTTGGTCTATCTCGTGCATTAGCTGTCGAACTCCGTAA
>JAYUZC010000423.1:0-3277 GCA_043752045.1 Bacteroidota bacterium
CTTGCGGTGTGCCCGGATCAAAATACGGAATCGTTACCGGTGAACGGAAATTTGAGCTATCAATAACAACAACGCTCTTCATACCGACATCAAAGAGACGATCATCCCGAGCAATAAGTGCGAGCGGCAAGTTTGCATTCTCGGATACAAGTTCAAGGGATGGTGGAAGTGTGTCAATGATATCAGGGATAGTCGCTACGAGCTGACCGCCGTTATTACCATACGAATCGTAATTATCTCCTGCTACACCAAAGCCGTATGAATACAAACCAAATGGTTTATCGCATGAGACAGAGTGAGAGCCGTATCCAATCTCTATCTGTGCAATTGCATAACGAGTGATACCGATATTCTTAAAGTATTTGCCAAATCCGCCGCGGCCATCGAGTTTGAGAGATGCAATAGCATCAATCGGGACTACAAGGTTGATATAGTGATGCCAATCACCACGCACAGGAGTAAGGAATCGGTAGTAATTTAAGAACTGCTCTGTCGGTGTGATAAAAAGCATGAAGGGATCACCAACTTGGGCACTATCAGCCGTTGAGCTTTGTGCGTACTGCGCTACGAGAACAGGTTTATTCGTCGTGATAAGCGCATTCTCTTTTGCATGATTATCCTCGTATAAATCGCCTGGATTCGTGAGCTTGCCAACAAGATTATTATTGACAAAGACCTGTGTGTTTGGTTCGCTTGCAATAACACGAACAGCATATTCTGACTTTCCTTCAAATCTTCCGAGGAAGAACTGCCTTCCCCAACTCGGCATTGGCGGCTCCATCTCAAGAAGTTGATCACAGAAGTTCTTATCAGCCGGCACTTGCGCGCATGTATGTCCGCTAAAGAAGGATACTGGTTTATTTGAGGTAACAAGTGTACCGGTTAGATCAGATTTTTTGCCGATGCCCGTAGCCGACTGTATCTGATAAACATCCCCTTTGACGAGATTGACAGAATACGTTTCTCCGGCTCGTCTTCCGCCGCGTGTATCACCGGCAAGCGTAATAGTAATAACTGTTGCATCCTCCACAGCCACAATGCTCGCTTGCGTAGAAAACGTATTTCCTGTTTGAGGCAGTGGATAGTAGCCACAAATACGATATGTTGTGCCTAGAACATTGACAGGATAAGCAAGATATGTATCAGTGCTTGCCTTTCTATTTGAAAGTCCGTAAACTGCGATCGGGTTATCAGAGGTTACATGAATACCCAGCTTATGGATTGCATCACTTCCGAATACCTGCGCAGTAGAGTCTATCTCGACAAAAATAACTTCGGAAGCATTACAGATGAAGTTCTTCTTTATTCCAAGCCCCGGTATCTCAACTGTTCCACGTGTTGCTTTATCACCAGTGATATAAAGACGGAAACTCAGCCCGCCCCTATTACTTTCTCCCTGTGCATTCTGCGGGAAGCACACCCAGAAGTCTTTTCCATTGGATTCTGCAAATTTACGTTTTACAGGGTCAAGCAATACACTTTCATCCTGAGCAAAAACATGGACAGCAGAAAAGAGTAGAACTATCGACGCAACAAATGCGAAAAAGCGAGAGGTCGGGGGATGGTTTTTCTGCATCAACGAATAACGAGGAATCGTGAATCTTGTACCTGATCGAGTGAGCCGGTGGAGCTATACGTCTTGAGCCGCACAAAATAGGCACCGGAGGCAAGTCCTGTGATTGGCAGCTCGAACTTATGAACACCATTTGGTGTGAGTTTGCGTGGTTGAAGCTCTTTGATAACCTTGTCGGTCACATCTACAACAAGGAGTGCTGTCTCCTGTGAATTGTGGTTATAATAGCTAATATTCACCGTCTGACCAACCTTCACGGGGGATGGATAGGATTCAATTATGTAGGTTTCGCGCCTCGGGCGGACTTGCCCGCCGAGAACCGAATCCTGGCTGCCCGTCTGTGCCCACACGTCAGCGCACCATAAGAGCAAAAATAGATAAATTCCGAAGAAGAACCTTGTCATCCTGGCTTGTTTCCAATTAATTTCAACAGCTATTACAAACCGCTATACAAGGAGTTAAGATTCAGGAAAATCTTATGACTTACTCATATATTTCTTTCGTAACTGTTGTTAGTGGGAGCCGTAGTAACTGCATTCAATGAAATCACTTTACCGTCTCATCCCATATTTCCGAAAACACAAAGGCAGATACCTCTGGGGACTTCTCTTTGTCGTGATTTCCTGTACGTTTGCAGCGTTCGCCCCTCGTATTATCGGCAATGCAGTAAATGATATTGAAAAAGGTACTGCCACGACAAGTTCATTACTTGCTAATGGACTATTAATTGTTGGTCTTTCTGCTGCGGGTGGGTACTTGTTCTATCTCGTGCGTCAGTTCATTATTGTTGCAAGCCGTGACATTGAGTACGATCTCCGCAACGATTTCCTCGCTCATATCCAAACACTTTCGATGCGGTTCTTTCAGAACACTCCGCCCGGTGAGGTGATGGCATATGCGACAAATGATATTAATGCCGTACGCAATTTTCTCGGACCGGCGGTCATGTATTCGGCAGATACTCTGCTGACATTTGTGCTCTCGTTGACATTTATGATGCTGATCTCGCCCGGTATAACACTTGCCGTGCTTGCACCGCTGCCGCTAATGTCACTTTGTGTCTATCTGATCGGTCGGCGCGTTGCCCCGCTTACTGATGCTGTACAAGGACACTATGCCGATATGACCTCGCGTGTAACTGAATCTATATCGGGTACAAAGGTCATCAAAGCATACGTCCGTGAGGAGTACGAACAATCCATCTTTGACAAACTAAGCGAAGATTACTACAAGAAGAACATGCGTCTTGTAAAAGTACAGGGATTTATGATGCCTGTTATCTTTGGCTTCATGGGAATGTCCGTTATCATATTACTTCTACTTGGTGGCCCGCTTATGATAGAGGGTAAACTCTCGCTCGGCGAAATGACACAATTTGTTATTTACCTCGGAATGCTTGGCTGGCCCTTCATTGCGCTTGGGTGGGTAACAAATATGGTTCAGCGCAGCGCGGCTTCGATGACACGGCTCAATGTCATCTTCGATACAAAGCCCGACGTCTATGACGGTGTTCAGATCAATAAAGATATTACCGAGATCAGCGGGAAGATAGATTTCCGAAATGTCTCATTTAAATACCGCGAAGAACTTCCGTACGTGCTCAACCATGTTGACCTCCACATCCCACAAGGAAAGACACTTGCAATTGTTGGTAAAACTGGTTCGGGAAAGTCATCACTTATTACACTACTGCCTCGGCTCTAC
>JAYUZC010000424.1:0-3273 GCA_043752045.1 Bacteroidota bacterium
GATATCTTCAGCAATCAACAACTCTTTGGTTGCCTTGTCAATGATAAAGGCTTCGTTAAACCCTGTAAGAATACCTCTATATATTTCACCATTTACATATTTTGAAAGCGGGTTACCTTTCTCTTTCAACTTTGCAAACAAGCTCGCTTCTGTTTTACTTGATAAAGTCCAGCATTCATCATCAAGCGAAGTTATGTCAACAGTAAATCTATTCTTTGCCGTGTACTCCTCTAAACTTGCAAAGTTTAAAGTCTGTGCAATAGTGCAGTCAAAGCTCAATTGATTTTTGTTTTTTGAAATCCTTATGATACATGGATAGGTTGTTGCGCTTTTGAATACAGGTAAGTCTCCGAAATCTACAATCTCTTCCAAGCATTGTTTCTTTAACCATTTGCGTAACGGAAAACCGTAGTTTGCTCTCATCCATTTATTTGCAACTATGTAGCTGAACTTGCCACCATCTTTCAAGAGCGATACACCACGTTCAATGAAATATGTATAGAGGTCTGCTGTGCCTTGAAATACTTCATAACGTTTTTGGAAGTAATTCTTCAATTCGCCAAGTGATTCCTGTCGCACATACGGCGGATTCCCTACAATCGCATCAAAGCCGCCTTTTGCCATGATGTCTTTGAATGATGAGCGGTAATCAAATGGTTTGATACGTTTTTCATCTTCGGGGGTGAGACCCCCCTCTGTATCTCCCCCCTTGAAAAGTGGGGAGACATTCATTTGTGTGATGTCATACTCGACGAGCGAGTTTCCGCAGAGGATATTTTTCGATAGATCGGGGAGTATCTTTGTGCGCTCGAATGTGAGCTGCCCTGCGACGGGACCGGATTCGGATTCGAGCAACTTTAAAAACAGCGATAGCTGCGCCACCTCGACCGCCTGATTATCAATATCCACACCGTAGATATTATCAAGAAGTATCTGCCGCTTCTGCGGCAGCGAGAGTGCAAACACATCTTTATCTATCTCAATGCACTTTGCCTTGCGTGCTTCTTCGGGATGTGTATTGTAGTAATTCTCTACGTGATGAAGCACAGCGTCATAGACAGCGATCAGGAACGAGCCGGAGCCGCAAGCGATATCAGCGAAGCGGAGAGCAGAAACCTCTTTGGGTGTGAGACCCGTAGGGGCACGTTGCGCGTGCCCGTCCCCGCCCCCGTCCCCATCACCGAAGGTGACCGGATTTGGGGAATCACCTTCGGTGATGGGCACACGCAATGTGCCCCTACGGAGGATGTTGCCAACTGTGTTGGCAACAATATACTCCACAATATACTGCGGCGTGTAATACACTCCTCCTGCTTTGCGGACTTCGGGCTTCTCTTCTATATCAGCACGTTTGGCAGTAGCAGTAATGACCTTACCGAGGAATTGCTCGTAGATAGAGCCAAGCATCTCAACCGATACATAACTAAAAAGTGACTTGGACTCGCGGTGCGAAATTTCAGCGCATATCTTGAAGAATACATCATCGTTCGGCGCGGTGAAGGAAGATGAGTCAATATGATGCGGCTTAAAGACAATGCCGTTGTATTTTACGTCAAGTTCCTTGCTCCAGGCAAGGAAGCTCTTCCAAGCGGCTCCTTTTTTTGAAGAGATCTGATCAACGATATAATCGGATTCTATATTTTTATCTTCGAGGAAGCGGATAAAGACGAGACGGTCAATAACTTTTTGTGTAGCTTCAGTGAGTTCTTCTGCGGTGAGCGATTCATCTTCTTTCTTGAATGCTTTTGCAAGCGTGAGCCGATACTCTTCGAGCTTTTTTAAGAATTTCTCGTCGAGCGGCACCAGTTCATCGGGTGTAAGTTTTGCTGTGCCTTTTCCCCTTGCCTTCGGCATTTCTTTGATGAACGCTTTGAGTTTTCCTTGCTCAATTGCTTCATGCGAGAATAGCCAATAGATGAGTCCAAATTTTTCTTTATCGAGATAGTCTTTGTACTTGAAGGCATGTATCTGCGCGGAGGGAAAACTCTTAGTCATGCTCGGCTCATATCGGCAATCAATGACATGGAATTCCTCAAAATCTGTCAGGATACATACAGGTGTACTTGCGCCTCTTCCGTAGCGGACTATCTGAAAATATGTATCGTAGTCGGCGAGTTTTCGCGAGGGCTTTTTTGCTTCGACAAGAAATACGGGGCTTCGGTACTCGGGCGCGAAGTAGAACGCATAGTCCGCTTTGCGGTTTGAAGCGGATGAATCCGGATTCTTTTCAACCTTCACTTCCTGCTCGCGTGGATTGGTCTGGAATTTGTGTCGGACATCCCATCCGAGAGCGATCCAGAACTTATCAATAAAGTCAGTACGAACTTCGGATTCCTGATAGCTTGCCGACAGGTAGTCTGCTTCGCATGCTGCAAACTGCTCGACGAGGACTTTTACTTTTTCAAATGCTTCTTCAAAACGGGACATAGGTTACGGGTTTGATGATATGCAAAGATACGGAAACCCGTAGGGGCAGGTTGGAAACCTGCGGTACGACTACTCCTTGTACTTCATCTTCACCGTCTCGTAGTACGTCTGGTGCGTGGGGTCGAGGTACTCGAGTTTGCGGTAGTATAGGTCTATGTTGTCCTTGAACCATCTGCCGAACTCGGCGAACTCGGCGTACTTCGCTTCGAGCATTGCCTTGAAATAGACACTGCGGTCAAGGGTTGATGCGTTACGCTTGAGGGTAATAAGTGAATCAATAAATCTCGCATAATTAGTGCGGGCTTTTTCTTCGCTGGTTGCGAGTAGATCAAGTACATTGAAGTGATAATTGCTCATGATTTGGCGAATTGGCCGCGAGCTTGCATTCGAAGCATCTTCTGCATATCCATAACGACTAAATGCACCGGCAGAAGTAAATAATCTATCCCAACCAAATCCACTCGAAGAATTTGCTACAAGGGCGTGGGTGAGAGCATTCTGATAAAAAAGATCGCCATCAATTTGTCCGTATGCATCAAACTCTTGCGCTAGAATGATGTTCGCATAGTAATCAAGTATCGACTCAAGCTCGCGATACTGCTGACCATGATTGAGCGATTGCCCTCGAGTATAATTGAACTGTACTTTTTCATCGGAGAATCGGGCAAGAGTTGTCGTTAATTTCGAGTTGGCAAGCGGGCGGGTACTCGTGATATAAAGTTGTGATGTCCCTGATCCGGTAATATTAAAAGTGAAATTGCACTGAATCCTGTCACCTGAAAAGTTTGTTGTCCAATTATAGGAATTCAAATATGCCTCAACATCGGCAGCGAAGGATTCCCAGTT
>JAYUZC010000425.1:0-8308 GCA_043752045.1 Bacteroidota bacterium
CTACTTCTTTAGAGAAAATCAGGAAGAACCGTGAGCACTGCAAAGAGTGTGCTTACTTTAATGAGCAAAAGAGCTTGTGTTTAGTTGAGGTTTAGAATCCGAGGGAGACACCTGCAAGGTATCCGAACTCAATGAGCGAGCGAAATGCGGGACCGTTATATGAACTTTGACAGTCACTCAAAGGACCAATATATGGAAATCCCCATAGCCGAAGTGTAGCATTTATACCGATATCAATGTCATCGGTGCGATAAACCGTATAGCGAGCGCGGGTGAATGCCGAAACTTCAAAGCCATTCCATGTGTCGCATGACTCAAATACTTTTATTTTATCTTCAGCAATATTTTCGATCGTTGCGGTTGCTCCGCCTAATCCGTACGCAACGCCAAGTCCTGCACCAATGCGGAATTTACCATCACTAAAGAGCGTAAGAATGCCTTCAAGGCCGAGCGTTGTGATATAAAGTCGCTCGGAGATATTTGCATTATAATCTTTGCTGTTCGAACCGGGGACATCATTCCATAGTCCTTGTCTGGTGCGCTCTTCATTGACGTGCTCGATCGTCATCGAAAGAGCATTGAGATAATCCGTTGCTACTTGATAGTGAAGATTAAAGATAATGGGCATTTTGTAAAAGCCCTGCACATTTCCTTCGGCAGTCATAACAGGCACTTGTCCGCCATAAGCAAATTGTACACTAATATCGCGTTTTGTGTGCTGTGCATTTGCTCCGCCCGCAAGGGATAGCGCGAAGAAAATGAAATACCGGAATAAACTTGTGGATATTCCGGTATTAAGAATGAGAACACGACGAATGTTCATTCGAGTATTAATAGACTCGTTTTTTTGGCTGATACTTTGTGATGGTCACGGGGCGGTAATCGAGAGCGACCTTGCCGTTATCACCTTTATAAGCAAACGTATGCTTCAAGTAATTTGCATCGTCGCGGTTCTCGTAATCACCTCGCGCATGTGCGCCGCGCGACTCCTTGCGCTCATTGGCACAGATAGAAACGATCTCTGCCGTATCAAGCAAGTTACCAAGCTCGATCGCCTCGAGTACATCTGTATTGAACTGCGAACCCTTATCGTCAATCGAGACACGAGTAAAACGCTCCTTGAGTTCAGCAATCTTTTTGATCGCATGTTCCATGCCATCACCCGTGCGGAAGATACCGACATTATTCTGCATTTCGTTCTGGAGCTCAGTGCGGATATCGGCACAGTTCTCACCCTTCGGACGGTTTTTCAGTTCTTCAACTGTTTTGCGGGTCCATTCGCCAGCATCTTTCGGCAACGGAGCAAGTTTTGCGCCTTCATTCAAGAACTCCACAATAGCTTTTCCGCCGCGACGACCAAAAACGATTAGGTCAAGCAGTGAATTCGTGCCAAGACGATTCGCGCCGTGAACACTAACGCAAGCGCATTCGCCTGCTGCATAGAAGCCAACCGATAGATCACCCTTTGCATTCTTTAACACTCGCCCATGAATATCTGTCGGGATACCGCCCATTGCATAGTGCGCTGTCGGCTGAATTGGTACACCTTCAGTTGTCGGCTCAACACCGAGATAGGTACGAGCAAATCCGGTAATTTCAGGAAGTTTTTCATTGATGATTTTCGCATCAAGATGTGTAAGATCAAGATGAACATAGCTCGTCCCGTCCGAACCATCAAAGCCGCGACCTTCGAGAATTTCCGTTACGATAGCACGGCTCACCATATCACGCGGAGCTGAGTCTTTTACTGTTGGTGCATATCGCTCCATAAAGCGTTCGCCGTTCTTGTTGCGAAGAATACCTCCCTCGCCGCGCGCAGCTTCGGATACGAGTATGCCTAACTTCCATAAACCTGTGGGGTGGAATTGCATGAACTCCATATCTTCGAGCGGAATACCTTTATTATACGAAAGAATAAATCCGTCGCCTGTGCCAACATGTGCATTCGAGGTGATGCGCCAGATACGACCATCACCGCCTGTAGCGAACATAACTGCCTTTGCATGGAAGATGTGTATCTCGCCCGATAGTATATCAATTGCGACAACACCGGAGCAAACTCCGTCCTCGTACATAAGCTCTGTGACAAAATACTCGCTGAAGAAATTGACACGGTTCTTGATGCAGTTCTCATACAAGGTATGAAGCATGACGTGTCCCGTGCGGTCAGCGGAGTAACAAGCACGCTTTACAGGGATACGCTTGGAGTCAGGGTCATTCTTATCAACCGGCTTTGTATGACCACCGAACGGGCGCTGGGCAATCTTCCCTTCTTCGGTACGGCTGAAAGGCATTCCCATATGCTCAAGCTCGATGATGGCTCGTGGCGCATCGTTGCACATAACTTCAATAGCATCTTGGTCACCGAGGTAATCAGACCCTTTTACGGTGTCAAAGGCATGCCATTCGGGTGTATCCTCTTCGAGGTTACCAAGTGCTGCGCATACGCCGCCTTGGGCAGCTCCTGTATGAGAGCGGAGAGGGTGAACCTTCGTCAGGACAGCACAGGTAAAACCTTCGGGTACTTCTACTGCTGCCCGAAGCCCGGCTCCGCCTGCACCTACGATAACTACGTCGAATTGATGAATCATATAAAACTTGCTCTAAAATGCAAAAATACGGAAGTTATTGCCAACTTTTCTTATTTTTGAATCAACAACTATGCGCAGGGTTATGTATAGACAATCTGGCAAAATCTTTGTATTTCTTTCACTAATTACTATTACGGTCATGGCAAAAGAACCGATCAGCAAGCTATGGGATTACAGCGACCCAAAAGCAAGCGAAGAACGCTTCCGCGCTCGCTTGGCAGAAGAGGAAAAAGAAAACTCCCCCCTTGCAGACCGTATGGAAATACTGACGCAAATAGCCAGAGCCGAGGGCTTGCAGCAGAAGTTTGAGGAGGCACATAAGACGCTTGATACGGTAGCTGAATCTCTGCTCTCACTTGGTTCAACACTTGTCGAGACACGCTATCACCTTGAGCGTGGCAGAGCATTCAACTCATCGGGCAATAAAGAAAAGGCAAAGGAAGAATTTTTGAAAGCTCTTGAAAGCGGAAAAAAAGGTGCTCATGACTACTATGCTATTGACGCAATTCACATGATGGGAATTGCCGATGAACCAGCCAGGCAGCTCGAATGGACAGAGCGTGGCATCGCAATGGCTGAAGCATCAACCGAAGAGCGCGCCAAGCTATGGCTCGGTACGTTCTATAACAACTCCGGCTGGACGTATTTCGGGATGAAGGAGTATCAGAAGTCACTTGACCTCTTTATCAAGAATGAGAAGTTTGCAGAGTCGAGGAATAATATCAAAGATGTTCAAATTGCCAAGTGGTCACAAGCCAAGATGTACCGTTTCTTACAACAACTTGATACTGCACTTTCCATTCAACGTAGTTTGGAGATAGCCATGCAAGATAAAACAATGGATGAGGATGGGTATGTATATGAAGAGATAGCAGAGTGTTTGCTTGCCGGGGGCAATACTAACGATGCAAAACCATACTTCAAACGTGCATACGACCAGCTCTCAAAAGATATTTGGCTGCAAAAGGATGAGAAAGCGAGATTGGAGCGAATGGAGGAGTTAAGCAAGTAACTAATTTACTTGCGCCACCGGCGTTCTCCCAAATCGTCTATCCAACTCATCGACTGTTAACTTTATGACGATAGGTCTTCCGTGTGGGCAGACGTATGGCATCTTGGTCTGGAAGAGCTGTTCGATCATAGCGTGCATTTCTTCTTGTGAGAGCTTATCTCCCGCCTTAATAGCCGCTTTGCATGAGAAGCCCGCAGCAAGTGCCTCACGCTGGCTGAATGTGCCAAGACGATCATATTCTTCGTAGGACTCCAGCATTTCGCGTAGGATAGATTCTTCGCTTCCGCTTTTTACATCGGCAGGTACTGCATCTATTACAACCGTCGTCCCACCAAAGAAACGGATATGAAAACCGATGTTTGATAACTGATCGTGAAGCTCACGGATAAGCGCTACCTCACGGGCAAGTAGCTCAACTGCTTGCGGGAAGAGAAGCTCTTGAGAATTGGGGTTTGCCGTCTCAAGTGAAGCCAGTATGCGCTCATAAAGTATGCGTTCATGGGCGACATGCTGATCCACGATCATAAGTCCGGACTTTATCTGACAGAAAATATACTTGTTATGGAGTTGCCATAAAGTAGGACGCTCTGTGAGAACCTCATGCTGAATGACCTTCCGCTCGGCAGCTGTGGTCTGCGGGATATTGGTCTGTTCGTCCGCATCAGAGAATTTCTTGTCGTTTGGGACAAGACGGCTCGTCGAGTTACCGAAGAGATCCTGCGGTGCTTTGCCGAAGATACGCTCGATGGTATGGCTGTTGCTTCCCTGCACAGGCGGTTTGCCGACAGGTACCTTCTCTGCGAGGTATGGAGTCATTAATCCCGGAATATCCGATTTGCCATGTTCCGGGAAACGCAGTCGTGCCTTATCGCCTTGGTTGATGGACGCAGGCATGAGCATTTCCGGAGCCATTGCACCCTCTGATGCCATATGTGCAGATGCTTTTTGCAAGGTATCGGCAAGAGTGCGGCGTACCTCGTCAATGACACTGCGCTCGTCCTCGAACCTGATCTCAAGCTTTTGCGGATGGACGTTTACGTCGATCTTCGCAGGGTCTATATCTATGAATAAGAAACATGAAGGGAAAGCCCCCTTCTCAACCAAATGCTCATAGGCATTGGTAACTGCAAATGAAAGTCCGCGAGAGAGATGAATCGAGCGATTATTGATAAAGAACAACTGCTCGGTGCGGACACGCTTGACAAAACTCGGTGCAGTAATAAAACCGTGCAGGTGGAAGTTCGGGGTGATGCTCTCGACCGGGAGCAGTGAGCCGCGAAGTTTCTGACCAAATATCTGCTCAACACGCTCCGGAAGCGGACGTGATGCGGGTAAGTCAAAAACAAGATCGTGATCACTTACGAGCACAAAACGAACATCAAGATTTGCAAGTGCGGCGCGGCTGACAGTATCCACGATGTGTTTGAACTCCGTCGCCTCACTCTTCATGAACTTGCGTCGGGCGGGGACATTGAAGAAAAGATTCTTGATGTAGATTGCTGTGCCCTCGTCACATGCTTCAGCACGGACTTCCCTTTTTATTCCACCTTCGAGCTTTAAAAACGTACCGAGTTCTTCGTTATGTCGGCGTGTGCGCATCTCGAACTGTGAGACGGATGCAATCGCCGCAAGTGCCTCACCTCGGAAACCATACGTCTTAAGCTTGTCAAGATCTTCAAGGACATTGAGCTTACTCGTGGCATGACGCTCGACCGATAGCTCGGCATCTTCGCGAGTCATTCCAACGCCGTCATCTGCTATTTGGATGAGAGCACGTCCTGCTTGCTTGATAACGATTGTGATAACAGTCGGCTTTGCATCGAGGGCATTCTCAACGAGTTCTTTGACGACAGACTCCGGACGAGTAACGACCTCGCCGGCAGCAATCTTCTGCGCTAAAGAATCCGATAGTTTATGAATAACTGACATTTATGCGCTGACTTCTTCTTCTACGGAATATTCCTCTCCTTGAAAGGTGTCATCACCGAAGAGTGCTTTTGAAAACTCAAGCGGATCGAATGGCTGTAAGTCATCGATCTGCTCACCGACACCGATAAATCGTACGGGGATCTTCATCTCATTTGCAAGTGCAATGACAACGCCGCCTTTTGCTGTGCCGTCGAGCTTTGTAAGGATAAGTCCTGTTATTGGTGCTACCTTCGAAAACTCCTTTGCTTGCTGAAGCGCATTCTGTCCTGTTGTTGCATCGAGTGCAAGAAGGACTTCATGCGGCGCATCAGGGATGAGTTTACGCATGACGCGCGTCATCTTCTCAAGCTCCTGCATGAGATGAGTCTTATTGTGCAGGCGACCTGCGGTGTCAATAAGGACGACATCAGCACCTTTCGTGATTGCCGATTGCAATGTGTCGTATGCAACTGCCGATGGGTCTGCACCATGATGCTGTTGGATTATCTCAACACCTGCACGCTCTGCCCATACTTCAAGCTGTGAATTAGCAGCAGCTCGGAATGTATCTGCCGCACCAATGACAACTTTTTTTCCTGAATTTCGATAGTTATATGCAAGTTTACCGATCGTCGTAGTCTTACCAACACCATTGACACCAACGACCATAAAGACATGCGGCTTTTTATCAGTTGGAATAGCGAATGGGTCTTCTGGTGCAAGGAATGCTCCGTCGTGCGTAAGAGCTTTGGTTATTTCTTTGCGAAGTTCATCGCGAAGCTGTGAGGCATCATCCCATTTCATTCGCGCCATCGTCTCGACGATGCTCTTCATGATCTGCTCTGTTGTCGTGAAACCGACATCGGCAAGAAGGAGAGTTTCTTCTATCTCGGCGAGAAGTTCATCATCAATTTTACGGGAGCGATGGAGTATGCGGGTAAACTTACGGACAAAGGATTCCTGTGTCTTGGCAAGACCTTCTTTGAGACGCGATAACTTAAACTTATCGAAAAAACCCATTAGATGTTCGTATTAAATACAAGTAGGTCGGACTTTAGTCCGAGAGTCGCTTGCGACCCCTTCACGGACTAAAGTCCGTGCCACTACTTTTCTTGAAGTAAACTTGACAATCGAATTCCATACATCACTACAGAAAAAACTGCAAGTCCGCTTGAAGCAAGCACACTCAACAGTAAAACGTCATAGGAAACTCCGATTACTGAAAGAAAAAGTGTCAAACTAATTGTCAGGACAGCCGCCTTCCCCCACCAATTTGATGGCAGAACAACGCCAAGTTTCCGTTGTGCCCAGATACCAACAAAGAAAATAAGAGCATCACGCAAGATTATTAGCCAGAAATACCAAGTCTCTACATAGCCATGCACATACAAAGCAATAATTGCTACAATGACAAATATCTTATCGGCAAGCGGGTCAATTACTTTCCCCCATTCGGAGATGTCCCCTGTCTTACGCGCAACATATCCATCAACGAGATCAGAAAGATATGCGACCACCATAATTGCAAGCGTCCATTCCTTCAACCCTTGCGAGATAGTAATCCAAACAGGTACAACAAGCAACACACGAAAAAAACTGACGGCATTAGATGCCGTCAGTACTTTATCAGATGCTTTTTGGATGTTCGGCTTCATCGGGGACGTGAAAGCCGTTATGATTACGCTGCCTTCGAGGCGATCTGCGCCGGTTGACTGTTCGGATAGAGCAAACAGCGAACCGTGTGCCCTTGATTATCATCAGCAAGCAATGGGTGAATGCTCTTGCAATCCTCAAATACTTTCGGGCAGCGCGGATGGAAATAACATCCTGTCGGTACGTTCGCCGGACTTGGCACGTCGCCTGTCAAAACGATGCGGTCACGCTTAGCGCGTGGGTTTGCTATGGGTACAGCCGAGAGCAATGCTTCCGTGTACGGAGCTTTTGGGTCAGCATAGAGCGATTTGTAATCGGTTATCTCGACTATCTCACCGAGATACATCACCGCTACTCTGTCCGATATATGCTTCACGACAGAGAGATCGTGAGCGATAAAGAGATAGGTAAGTCCGAGCTTTTGCTGTAAGTCCATCAGGAGATTTAATACCTGCGACTGAATAGATACGTCAAGAGCAGATACGGGTTCATCACAAACGATAAAATCGGGTTCAACCGAAAGAGCGCGGGCAATACCGATACGCTGACGCTGTCCACCGGAGAATTCGTGCGGATAGCGGCGTGCATGGAGCGGATTCAATCCTACTGTCTTGAGCAGTTCTTCGACGCGATCCTTCATCTCTGCTTCGGTCTTGCGGAGACCGTGAACCTTGAGAATTTCGGTGAGCATACCACCGACTGTGATACGCGGGTTGAGCGAGGAGTATGGATCCTGGAAAATGATCTGCATACGGCGGCGCATTTCGCGCAGACGGTCGCCTGACATGGTCGTAACCTCTTCGCCTTTGTACTTGACCGAGCCGGCTGTCGGCTCAATAAGGCGAAGGATACAGCGACCGGTGGTCGTCTTGCCGCAGCCAGACTCACCGACAAGCCCGAGCGTCTCGCCCTGCTTTATCGTGAACGACACATCATCAACTGCCTTCACATGCCCGACGGTCTGTGAGAATACACCCTTTTTAATAGGGAAATACTTCTTTAGCCCCTTAACCTCTAATAAATTCTCTGCCATAGGTACTACCTGTCAATACTTAATCAAACAAAATTACGAAGAAAAATGAACATGCGGCTTTCATCCTGAATTTCATTGGGGTAACATCATAGTAGAAAATGTGGCTTTAAT
>JAYUZC010000426.1:0-3273 GCA_043752045.1 Bacteroidota bacterium
TCATTCCAGATCTTATGAGTACCCCGAATGCTGTTGGCAGAGCAGTAAGTTATAGATATTTTCCGGTTGGTGTTGTTTGTGCGATAACTCCATTTAACTTTCCTCTTAATCTTGTTGCGCACAAGGTTGCTCCTGCGATTGCGAGTGGTAACACTATCGTGCTGAAGCCCGCACCACAAACACCGCTTACATCATTCTTACTACAGGATATACTTAAAGAAGCAGGACTGCCTGTTGGATGGCTGAACGTAGTGCCTTGTGAGAATGACGTTGCTCAATCTATCGTAGAAGACGAAAGAATAAAGATGTTGTCGTTTACGGGAAGTGCAAATGTCGGTTGGTATTTGAAGTCACTTATATCAAAGAAGAAAGTAACACTTGAACTCGGAGGAAACGGGGCAGTAATTGTTGATGAAATAACTGACATTGATTCGCTCATCAAGAGTTTGGTGGTATCAGGATATTCATACGCAGGGCAAGTCTGCATCAGTTTGCAGAATCTATATATAATAGATACTCTATACGATCGGGTAGTAACGAAGTTTGTAGAAGCAGCAAAAAAAGTAATCGTCGGCGATCCAATGAATGAGGATACAATCGTTGGACCAATGATAAATCCACAAGCAGCTGAGAAAGCATGGAGTTGGGTTGAAGATGCTATCGCAAAGGGAGCCACAAAGCTTTGTGGAAAATTCAGAGCACCGAACATCATTACACCAACAATCTTAGAGAATGTGCCAAATGATTGCAATGTAAGTTGCGAGGAAGTATTTGCTCCTGTTGTAGTACTTCATAGATATTCAGATATTGACGAAGTGATAGAAGAGTTAAATGCTTCGAAATATGGATTGCAAGCAGGGCTATTCTCTTCAAATAGAGAAGTGATAAACAAAGTCTATCATAATCTCGAAGTTGGTGGGCTTATCGTTGGAGATACAAATACCTTCCGCATAGACACTATGCCTTATGGTGGAGTTAAAGAGTCGGGATATGGTAGGGAAGGAATAGAGTTTGCGATGCGCGAAATGTCAGAGATGAAAGTATTAGTTGAAAGACAATAACGTTTT
This sequence comes from Bacteroidota bacterium, assembly GCA_043752045.1. Classification (GTDB taxonomy): domain Bacteria; phylum Bacteroidota; class Ignavibacteria; order Palsa-1295; family Palsa-1295; genus DATDEW01. Next base: position 1,068 of record JAYUZC010000426.1, read on the forward strand.
CTCAATTGCTTCCTCTCACGCATGGGCGCCCATGCAGAGAAGAAGTTAAATCTACGGAAGCGGGGTTGCACTTTTGTCCCAGTTAATTGCACAACTCAACTACCGTACTGAAGTAATAATGTTTTGAGGAAGCCAGAGTTACAGCAGTTGGCAGAAAAAGTATGAATTTTGTAGAATCCCCCACTTTTCTCCTTATTTTTGCACATAATTAGTCGTAACTACTTGCGTAAGCTCAACCTCAAGAAGTCACTTAAAAAGATTCTTCGTTCGCCCAAGCTTTTGCTTATTGCGGCGACAGTCCTTGTTCTCTCAGCAACTCTCCTTTTTGCTAATAAAGGTATCTGGCGTCATGTCTCGCTGCGTCACGATGTATCAGTTCTTTCCGAACGTGATAGAGTGCTCATAGATGAAGAATCATTGATCACAAAAAAAGTAGATCAGCTTTCTTCCGAAGACGGAAGTCTTATTGAAAGAATTGCGCGTGAAAAATATTACATGAAACGAGCCGGCGAAGTAATCTATCGCCAGGAGCAGCCAAAGTGAGCGCCGAGCGCAGTCTTTCAATCGGTGTCGATATTGGCGGCACAACAATCAAATCCGGTGTTGTAGATATTTCAAAAGGCAAAGTATTAAAGACAACGGTTACTGATACTCCAATAGCTTCCTCATTAGATATCGCAAAGCTTGTTGCAAGGCAAGTGAATATCTTACTTCACAGCTATCCTGAAATTGTTGAGGTCGGTGTCGGAGTACCTGGTTCACTTAATCAAGAAAGAACGCATGTTCAGTACCCACCGAATTTTCCATTATGGGGAAATGAACCGTTCATTGAGCATTTACAAAAGGAATTACCACACTTTGATAAAGTTGAAATTGATAACGACGCAAACGCCGCTACATTAGCCGAAGCAACTTTCGGAGCAGGAAAGGGAGAATCCCATTTTCTACTTGTAACACTTGGAACAGGCGTTGGAGGAGGCATTTGGTCTAATGGGTTTATCTACCGAGGTAAGTTCGGCGGAGCAGGAGAGTTTGGTCATATATCAATTGATTATAATGGGCCTATCTGCGGCTGTGGTTCAAAAGGATGTATTGAGGCATTCATCGGCAAAGACTATCTTGTTTCAAGAACAACCAATAAACTTCTCGGGAGTAAGATTACATCTTCACTTACAAAGTGGTTACCATCAAAAGCCCTTGAACCGAAACATATGGCAGAAGCTGCTTTAGCAGGTGATCTTTTTGCTCAAGAAGTTCTTTCGGAAGCAGGTACTATGTTGGGAGTAGCTATGGCAAATGTGGCGAAACTACTTGATGTTAGGACATTTATCGTATCCGGCGGTATAGCCGAAGCTGGAGAGCTAATAATCTCTTCTTCCCGAATTTCCCTTGAAAACAACGTGTTTGCTAATCAAAAGGGGTCAGTTTCATTGGTAGAGTCTAAACTCGGTCTTCAATCTGGTGTTATAGGCGCATCTTTATTGCCTTCCTTCTTTACAACTTCGTTGTAAATTGTTAATTTCCACAGGAATTAGGAAACTTTCCGAATCAAAACCCCGTTATCACCCCGCTTCCAATAAAACGGAGCGTGTTCTGATACATCAAATCGCCTCTGCGCACCTAAACGAAAGCGTTCTGTGGACAAACAAGCCCGTTTCGACGGACGATGTGTTCACTCTCTAATAGAGATTCCAAACGCCACAGCAAGCGATAGATATAGAGTCGAAAGACTTTCTTCAGTACAAAAACAGATTTTTTATTATTAACACCGTGAGAACGGGGCGCGTCCCGACTTCGGTGGAAAGTGAATTCACAATACTTATAACGTTACACGACAATGGCAAAAGAAAAATTTGATCGTAGTAAACCGCACGTTAATGTCGGCACGATCGGTCACGTTGATCATGGCAAGACAACCCTTACAGCAGCTATCACAATGGCGCTTGGTAAGAAATTAGGTGGTGTTGCGGCTCGTTCATTTGATTCTATTGATAACGCACCTGAAGAAAAGGCGCGTGGTATCACGATCGCTACCGCTCACGTTGAGTACGAGACCGGTAACCGTCACTACGCACACGTTGACTGCCCAGGCCACGCTGACTATGTGAAGAACATGATCACCGGTGCCGCCCAGATGGATGGTGCAATCCTCGTTTGCGCTGCGACCGATGGTCCGATGCCGCAAACACGCGAGCATATCCTTCTT
>JAYUZC010000427.1:0-3256 GCA_043752045.1 Bacteroidota bacterium
TAGTGATAATAATACAACAATTTCTCAATCTAATGTAATAATATTTTTAAGCAAAATCGTATTTTTGCCCAAGAAATTTTATACTACAATAAAGGAAACATGTTATGGGAAGTTTACTATACATAATCGCAGTAGTTTTGGTAATTGCATGGCTGGTAGGTTTTATCGGCTATAGTGCAGGAGGAATTATACACATCCTTCTTATTATAGCAGTTGTTGTAGTCCTATTACGGATCATCAGCGGCAGGAGAGCTATTTAACATTGACCTTCAACCATCGCTAATATAGAAAATATACATGAAAAATAGTAAAAACGTCGTACTTGGTTTACTTATTGGTGTCGCGTTTGGTGCGGCATTGGGGATGTTATTTGCACCACATAAAGGCACAATAACGCGTAGAATGATCCGTAAGAAAGGAATGGGATTTGCTGAAGACGCAACCGATTCGATCAAGGAATCTATCAATGAACTTGGCGAAAGTATTAGCGAAAAATTTGAAACTGTCAAGAAGGACATTAAAGCGAAGTTGAGTTCGTAATCGGTTTAAGGTTTATTTGAATGACATAACTAACTACCTACGTGAAGTAGAAGAATCCTCCCAACTTAAGCATACGAAAGCCGCCCTATGGCGGCTTTCGTATGGGATTAAAGAACTACCCTCTAAACATTTTCCAACTTGGCGGAAGATTTTTTTCAATTTCTATACCCGCAAATGGCATCGTTGTCCGAGAACCAACCTCTTTTACCCATGCTGCCATCTTGCAGATTCCTTCGTCAAGTGAGACTTCCGTTGTGATGTTGAATGCCTTCTTTGCTTTTTCATGATCGCTCCAAGCATTGACAACTTCATTGCGGGCATCAAGATAATTTATGGGGGTTGTACTTCCCATCGCTTTCATTACAGCTTGTGCAAGTTCATTGACAGTGTACACTGAATCTGCTCCAATGTTGAAGACTTGGTTTTTTGCCGATTCGAGCTTTGCACTTCGTGCAATATGTGGTGCAACATCTGCGATATAGCTGAATGCCCGCTTCTGCTCGCCGTCACCGAAGATAGTTAAGGGCTCTCCAAGGAGGATCTGATTCATAAAAATGCCGATAACGTTACGGTACTTATCGCCTGTGTTCTGCCTCTCGCCATAGACATTGTGAGGCCGAAAGATAACATAGTCAAGTCCGAACATTTCATGGGATGCTTTTAGCTCAAGCTCGACGGCATACTTTGCGATACCATAGGAATCTTCCGGCTGCGGGACAAGATCTTCATGCATCGGCAGTTGATTGCGCCCGTAACAAGCAATTGAGCTAGTAAAGATAAAACGCTTCACATCATGCTTTATCGCTTCATTGATGAGATTCACCGAGCCGATGACGTTATTCGTGTAGTTGTACCGCTTTATGAAATGCGACAGACCCTCGGCAGCATACGCTGCCAAGTGGAACACATAATCAAACTTGTATTCGGTAAAAAGCTTCGTGATGCGCTCATGGTCAGTACAACTTGCTTCAATAAATGTAGCTTTCGGGTTGACATTCTCCGTGAAGCCCCCGGATAGATCATCCAGTGCGACAACGGTATGCCCATCTGCAATAAGTGAATCAACAACATGTGAACCAATGAATCCGGCAGCACCGGTAACAAGTGAAACCATCAATTTTCCGTGATAATCAATGATGATATAGGTAAAACCAGTGATGAAAGTTTCTCAAAAATGCGTCCACTGAAAATTTTGGCAGGACCCAAAACGCCTTAACGACGCAGATATAGACGGTATTTCGTCATTAAATGGGGGAATCTGTAGATACTGTAAGAGTTCTCTATACTTATGTAAGAGTTTTACTGCTCAAAAGGCGTATGTTTGCATATAAAGAAGATAAGAAGAACAGTTGATAACAAAATGTGCCAAGGAACATGAACAAGTAAATAGCTTTGGAGCATGAAAAGTTATCTATTTATTCCTAAAGAGTTATTTTCGGGTAAAACCGGAGATTAGCGAGTTTAGCATCCTCGTCCCCTTTTTCACTGATCTTTTTGTAATCTGCCACCTTGCTGAGGTTCAAATTTAATAGATTCTATGCGAGGACATACTTTTTTTCTACTAAAAAATACAAAATGAAAAATCTAAACATATTGCATACACAGACGATGTCTGCACATGCTAATAAATCACAATCATATACGAAGCGCGCAATTCAAAGCGTCGCTATTATCATGACCATGCTGTTTGTCTTAGGGACGGTTCAAGCTCAAAGCAGAATCGGCCGTATTGCTTTTGGTATTGAAGCTGGTGGTAATAAATACTATGGTGATTACACTGATAATCAGTTCGCCTTTCATGGCGCTGCATTTATCAGATGGAATATCCGTCCCGAGCTTTCTTTGCACGCTCAATATAATGGCGGGCAGTTAAAGTATAAAGCGACAGAACAGAGCATTATTAATAGTGGTGGCGGACCAGTAAATTCGATCAACCACACCCGTGTAGGCGGATGGGATCTGATGCTCTCATACAACTTTTTCCCAGAAGAGACATTTGTCCCGTTCTTCATTGCCGGAATAGAGGCTCTGAACTTCGAACCAAATGATGCAGATGATAAAAACTTACGAGGCAATGCCTCTGGAGCATACAACAAAGATGTCATTGGTGGTGTTCTTGGAGTTGGTTTTGAACTGTATATCTCCGAGAAGATTACATTTGGTGGCAAGGGGCTTTTACATCTGACAGGTACTGATTGGTTGGATGATTATTCTCATCCAGTAACGTATCGTCAGGATGCATTTTTTACAATGGGTGTAGGGTTCAGTTATTACATCTTTGCACCTGAAATTCAGCCAGCACCGGGTGATCAGAACGTAACGAATGTTACGAACAACACTTATAATACCTACGAGACTACGTATGAGAATGTAATCTATCAGACTGATACGGTATATCGCGTAAGACCAGCTGTAAATACTATTTATAGCTTCCCGGGTACTCTTTTCATAGTGAACACTGATGAGTTCAATACGAATGTACCTGGAAATATCTCCGACCTCTACCGTATTAAAGCACTTGTCAATCAGTGCCCGGACCTCAAAGTTGAGATACAGGGACATGCAAGCAATGAGGGTACTGACCAGCGTAATCAGGAGTTATCTGAAATGCGTGCAAGACGAATCAGGAGCTGGCTTATCGAACAAGGCGTAAGCCCGAGCAAGATAGCCGGAACGGTCGGCTTCGGTTCAAGGGCTAATGCTGTCACAGAGCCAA